>JABLWX010000059.1 GCA_013178315.1 Candidatus Aminicenantota bacterium | reverse complement strand
TGACCCGGTCACCGGCCTGAACTTTGTTCATTTTACGGTGGCCCCAAAGAGCGTTTCGGTGGATTATTACGAGCCGAGAAGCCAGTACTACGTCCCCTTCCAGATGGATGTCAGCCTCAGGTCCAAGGATAAAATAGTCTTCCAGTACAACCGCAACATGTCCTATTACTTTTCCGAAAACGACCTGCCCCGAATCCAGGGTAACGGGCTGGCCCTTGAAGATTCTTTCCCGGTGGCTGAAGGTTCATACCAGTTAACGGTCCTGCTGAGGAACCCGGTCTCCAAGGAATTCACCATCCTGGAAAAGCAGATTGAAGTGGCTGAAGCCGGGAACCAGCCCCGGCTGGCCAACCCGCTCATCGGCTACCGGACGGAAAAATTCGCCCGGAGCCAGCATCTGCCTTTCAAGGTGGATGAAACCAAGGTCCTGGTGGACCCGAAGAATACCATCTCCGCCTCCGATGTCCTGGCCGTCAGCATCAGTGTTCTCAACCTGACCGAAAGCCTGCGCCAGAACGGCAAGATCAGGCTGGACCTCAGGAGTCTGGGCCAGAACAACCAGTTGACCAGGACCATAGAAATAAACCTGAACGAAAAGGAATTCAGCCGGGTCAGCAATTACCTCAGGGAGATCCCGGTTCGAGACCTGATTCCGGACTACTACGAATTGAACCTGAGCCTGCTGGACGGAGCCGGAAACCTGGTTGACCAGAAAAAGGGCACTTTCATCATCTCGCCGGAGAAGACCATTGGTCATCCCATAGTCCAGGCCAAGAGCTTTAACCTGGGTAACCTCTTCTACTATCATTACATGCTGGCCAGCCAGTACGACAAGCTGGACCAGACGGAAAGGGCCGCCTACTATTACGAGCAGGCTTTCCGGCAGAATCCACAATTCAAAGAGGGTCTAAAAGAATACTGCCAGTTCCTCATCAAGGTCGGCCAGTTTGACCGGGTCATGGAAATGGCCGAAGGACTGAAAGCTGACGACAGCCAGGCCTTTGACTATCACCTGTTCCGGGGACTGGCCCTGATGGGCAAACAGGACATGGCCGGAGCACTGGACGAACTGTTGAAAGCCATTACCATCTATGACAGCGATACCCGGGCCCTGAACGCCCTGGGCCGCGTCTATATCCAGACCGGCCAGAAAGAGAAGGCCAGGCAGCCGCTGGAGGCCTCCCTGCGGCTGAACCCGGACCAGCCCGAGATCAGGAAGCTGCTATCCGAACTGGACAAGAGGTAAGGAAACTGAACGTGGCTTGGCCCGGTGCGGTATCAAGAAAGTGCAACCCTGCCAGAAAAATAATGGGTAAAATCCCATAAAACTGAAGAAGAGGTATTCTTCTATCGGCCAGGACAAGCCGTTAACTAAATCCCCCTGGATTCTAACTGCTCTGAACGAGATAAACCGCCAACATTTCCGGCCACCGCAGGGGAAGTTAAAGTCCATTACACGGAGTGAGGGGTATCCGGCCGTTTTCCAGCGTGACTTCGCAATGCCATCCTCTGAATTCCCCTGGCTCTTGATAACATGAAACAGAGCCGGTCCCGGCCACTAACCTTCAGCGAAGGGAAAGAATCCAGCCGGCCAGGTCATTGATCACTTCTTCCGAGACGTTTCCCGCCCGGTACATGTACTCGTCTGGTGTGATCAACCCCTTGCCTTCCATGAATAGATGGTTGCAGAAGGGATAGAGCTTAAAGGCAACGTTTTTCTTCCCTTCCAGCGCTTTTTTCCAGGCGTTGAAATCCACCTCGGTCACCTGGTAGTCTCTCTTGCCCTGAAGAATGAGTAGCGGCTTTTCTATTTTCTTGGCCTCTTCGGCCGGGTGATAATCTCTGAGATCAAGCCAGTAAGAAGGAGCGGCCCCGATCAGGATTTCGGTAGAGTTCTTATCAGCCTCGGTCAGTGATTTAATCCTGGCCACCGTTTTTTCCAGTTCCTGGAGCTTTTTCTTGGTCTCTTCCGTGGCCGGGCCCTGCAGGGACAGCAGGTACCTGGTCTGCTCCAGGATGGTGTCCTCCATCGGCCTGGTCAGACCGGCCAGGATGATGAACCCGGCCACCTCTGTGGCTTTCCGGGCAATCCTGGGAATGAGCATTCCACCCAGGCTGTGGCCCAGGACAAAGATCCTGTCCGGGTCAATCCCCTTAGTTTGCCGCAGCAGGTTCACGGCCGAAACCGCATCGTCCACGGTTTCCTCGTTGACTGTAAAGGAACTCAAAATCTGTTTATCAGTTCCGAGCTTCTGACCGTAGACTCGGGTCCGCTTTTCGTACCTTAATACTGCAATGCCTTTTGAAGCCAGCCCCCAGGCAATATCACGGAAGGGCTTGTTGGGACCGACCGTCTCATCGCGGTCGTTGGGACCCGAGCCATGAACCAGGACCACTGCCGGAAAGGGGCCGGGCCCAACAGGCCTGGTTAAGGTACCGGGCAGAATCCAGTCCCCGGTTCCGACCTGGACTTCCTCCTCACGGAAAGAATCAGGACGGGCATATGGTGGGGGTGGGCTCTCTTTGACTTCAAGATGGGGCACAAAGCTGAACCCGGCGATTTCCGCCTGTTTGTTGAAAACCACCCTCAGGTCAATGGTCTGCTTTTCGAACAGGCAGACCAGGTAGACAAAATCATAAGGCCCCTGGGATTCAAACCTTGACCCTTTTATCTCCTTCAGGGCTCCGAGTTGAGCCTGGAGTCCTTCCCAGATCATCTTGAGCGTGGCCGGGGTGGCCTGGGTTTTCATGGTCTGGTCAAAATGTTCGCCAGCCGCTTCATAGTTCCCCTGGCGGAGATTTTCCACCAGGGTCCTGGCCCTTGTTTCCAGCTTATTCAGGTCGGGCTTTTCCTGGCCAAAGACCTGGCTGCCGCAGGCCAGCAGGCCAGCCAAAATGACCACTATAAGGATGTGTTTCCTGTTTGTTATGTTGTTTGTCATGTGGCTCCTTATACTTCTTTATGTTAGTCAGAGTCCCAGAACGGGTTCTATGATCTCCTCTTTAATTGAACCATTTTTCTCAGGAAATTGCTTCCCGCCGCGGCCTCAAACAAAGAGTCCTGCTTCCGTGGCATAAACGCTGGGGGCAGTCATCTCTATTTTATAGGGCTTGTGCTCATTTTTTCAAATAAAGAAAAACATGACGGCATCGGCCCTGATACCGGAGGTGTTCTCTCCGCCAGCAATTACGCCTGGCCCGCCCCTGAAAATAAAAATCCCTGCCCCCGGTTTTTATTCCCGGAGGCAGGGACTTGATTCTGCTTAAACAATTATAGCCGATGAAGTTCTGATACAGTTCTACCTCAGAAACGGTAGTTTATGCCGACAGCCGCATCCCAGGTGCTCCTGTTAAAGGTCACCGGGTAAGCGGGGAAGGGATAAACTGAATCCTGCTTTTCGTACTTCTTGTAGAAAACGTAAATGGCCCCGAGTTCCAGGCTGAGCCGGTTGGTCAGGTTCAGTTTCAGGCCGCCGCCAATGGTGTCGCTGCTGAGTTCATGGTTGATATCATCCTGGTATTCGGGAGCCAGGTCGAACTGGGTTCGGAGATAACCGGCACTCAGGGTAACCAGGCGGCTCAGGTCATATTCCAGCCCGGCTCCCAGCTCGTAGCTATTCTTATTTACCAGCGCTTCAGCCCCTTCCCAGTTGGCACTCCTGTCGAAATAGTAGCTGAAAGACAGGTAGCTGCGGAAAGCGGGAGTGAAGGCATAGCGCAGACCGGCTGACAGGATGGCCGGAATGTCGTTCCGGAATTTCTCGCCGTCCGGGAACATTCCGGTGTCGTCGACGGTCGTCTTATTGGTCAGTTCCAGCTTGGTGTTGAACTCATACTTCAGGCTGAAGGCCAGAGACTCGCTGGGCGTGAAGTTCAGGCTCAGGATGGGTGTAAAACCGGTGCCGGTCTGCTTGACGTCGACTTGCTTGTCAGCCACCATGGCGGCATAACCCGTCTGGCCTACAGACATGAAGAAATCATAGGCACTGACCCAGGTACCATTGGGGTTGATCATGACGTTGGTGATCGACCCCTCATACTTGTTGGTGGCGGCGATAAGGCGGGCACCGACGCCCAGGGCCAGGCTGGGGCTCAGGGCATAGGAGAAATTGAGCTGGTAGCCCATGAAGACCGATTCCCCCTTGAAGGCGATGTCCACATCGTAGTCCGTGGTCGGCACGCCCATGTTGGAAATTAGCACGGGCAGGGTGGAAAAAGGGATCTCGAACGACGGCAGCCCGGTCTTGAAGTCGGCTGTTCCGCCACCGGCATTGGGTCCCACTCCGAAGGAAATGGCCAGGTTACCCTTTTTATAAACCGCGTACAGGTTGGGGAAAAAGGGCACCCGGACTTCTCCCAGGTAATTGGGGTCGTTGAGCAGCGGGAAGCCGTTAAGGATCTTCTTGTCCTGGGTGATTATCTGGTTGTGCAGGGAGAGGTGAAAGCCGTCTGATAGCTTGACCAGGCCGGCCGGGTTGTAATAGACAGCATCGACGTCGAGGGAAGCGTTTCGGGACAGGAGCCGGATGAAGGTAGCACTCTGGTTGTTGTTGGTCAGGATACCGGCCGTGGCACTTGAGGCCAGGAGGGCCAGAATCCCCAGAAGACACACCGTTTTCCTCATTCTTAACCTCCTTTGAGATGTGCTGAATATTATTCAAATTTTTGAATAAAATGCAACTGGTTTTTTTAGCCCGGCAGGCCCCCGGGTAGCTCCCTGTCTTAGCGGATGTTCAGCTATCCCCGATTACCGGCCAACATAAGATTTTCCAATCAGCTACCACCATTTGAACACCTTTTAGGCTGAAATTCCCTGGCGGATTGCCGCTGTTATCGCGCCACCGAATAGTTGCGTCTTCGCCCGGCGACGGATGATTGCCGGAAATTCAATAGAGCAATTTCAGCGCTGGCTTTTCTTCAGAAGGAGTTGCTGTTCGTCATTGAAGCGGACGAATTCAAAGAAATCTTTCAAGACGGGAAAATGATTTATGGAAATCATGCTCTTCTTGACGGTCAGTTGCCTGAGCACACGAACCTGCCCGGGTTCCCCCGCTTTTACCTCAAGCAAATAGTCAGTGAATTCAGAACTTTTGCCCCGGCGCTCCGGCAGTCCTTCAACCATCAGTTTTTCCGGAAGATTCAGTATTACCTCATCGACTATCTGATAGGGATATTCATAATAAATGTTATACTTCCTGGTACCGGAGCGAAACGGATAGGAATCCGGCCTGATCAAAGGATAGGCTGGCAAGATTACCCGGTCACCGGACTCCTGGACGATTCCGGGCAAAGAGATTTCATATTCCACCCGAACCCGGGGAGAATCGCTTTTGAGACCGGTAATGTTTTTCATGGCGACACTGGCCCCGGCCGGGAGGTCATCCTTCAGCCTCGTTTCCAGCGTTTCTTTTATCTTGATTTCATCTTCATGGAGGAAATCTAATTTCAGGCCCAGGGCTTCCTGCCCCTCGTAGCTGGCCATAATCCCGCCCACCAGGTCACCCTGTTCATTTAAGGTCAGACTGACTTCCCTCCTGGCCACTGCCTGCTCCGGAGACAGCGCAGGAGCGTTGAACATGACCATACGACCATGCTCAAAGGCCATAGCCATGGTGTTGCTCCTGGTCCAGTGTATCAAACCAAATGGACAAAACAGGGTGCCCGGATCAAACGGTTGGTAGCTGTTGCCCAATCTGACCATGGCCATTTCGGAATCAAACTGGGTCTCAAATAGGGGAAAGTTGGGACGATAAAGTTTATCATCCCGGGACACCACCCGGACCAGATAGGCATCAAAACCGGCGGCCCGGGCCAGGGCCACGAAGGTTCTGGTAATTTCCCTCTTATAGCCATAGTTATTCTTCAGGACGTCAGCTACCTTCTTATTTTCCTTTAGTTTTTTCCTCTCCTGTTCTGAAATTTCTTTTTCATAACTGAGGTTCCTGATCTGTTGAACACGGGCGTAGATTTTTTTCAGCCTGGCTTCCTGGTCCGGTTCGCCTCCGGCAACTTCTTCGGCCATTTTCTTCAGCTCCTCCGGCTTGCCCAGAAACTCCTCCATGTCTTTTTGCCAGGCTTCGGCCGCTTTCTCCCAGTATTCATCTACACTCGCCAGTTTCGGATCTATAAGATAGAGATCCATGTTCATTTTTTGGGTGACGGGCGGCGGCATATATTCTTCTATCTCAAAAGGGGGAATGTTGGTAACTTCAAGTATCAACTCCTTGTCGGTTATCTTCGGTTCCACACCCTTTAGTTTGTTGGAAATCCACATCAGCCTACCCTGGCCGCCTGAAACAAATATGAACATCGAACCACGGACAAGAATATATTTAGCCCTCTTGATAAAAAGATTGTCCTGAAGGTCCCAGTGAGCTACCAGTTGTGAACTAAAGTCCAGGGGCGGCGTCCCTCTATCAGACTGAGTCAGGAGGCTATCGAATTCGAAAAAGAGTTCACTAAATTTAGAGTTGCTGGTAGGAACCTTATCATACCTGTATTCTATAATATCACCAACAGCCACGGCCGGAATGGCCGCGGTTTTAACCCGTCTCTCCCGCGAGCCAATTTTCGCGGCCACTTTCTCCATTACATTCGGCGTTATTTCTTCAGACCTGCCGTCGGGCTTGGTCACCCGGACCCTGAGATTCTTAATCCTGGCAAAATCAGGATTGAAATATATCTCCAGGTTGGCCAGGTCGCGGCCCGCCGGAGTCAGGACCTTGATTCTCTTATAGACTGATATCACATCATTTTTCTTGTCATCCAGGTATTCGTAATAGAGACAAACTGCCGCCGCCCCCGGATATTCCGGACAGTCTTTCATAGCCAGTTCCTCTGGGGTGATTTCCAGCCAGACCCGGTCCTGTTTCTGCCCCATCCCGGTGACCAGCCCGCCCAATAGAATGATCGTGACAATAATAATAACCCTGATAAGAATTCGTCCTGGAATTCTATTTTTAACAGTCATTGGAATTCTCCTTAAAATTATCTTTTCCTCAATAACAGTCTTATTCTTTCCCCGGAATAGGCCGCCCGGAAGAACTTCATCACCTCCTCAAAACGCTCGGGCGGAAGACAAAACTGCTTGATCCCTATGTGTCGCTCAACGAAGAGAATGCTTTCTTTCAATTCAAATCGGCAGTGGTACTCGGCAAAATCGTTGCTGAGGTTCTCCTCCCGGGGAAGGCTCTCGAGCACATAACCCTCAGGCAGGGCTATTTCCAGCTTTTCCTCTACCTCAACGACTCCGGGCAAAACAGGATAAGTTCTGACTCCCTTCTGGTTCAGGATTTCAGGAGACAGGACAGGAGTTAGGACAAACGGCTTAAAGCTCATAAGTTCCCCAACCTTGCTCAGATAGGAAGAAGCACTAAAACTATAATCCAGTTGAAGGTCAGCTTCCGGTTCATCCAGCCGGCCGCATTCCCATTTTTCGAGTTTGAAAGAGGTCAGGCTCTGGGCCAGCAAGTTCTCAAGATAATCACGGTTTTCTTTTTCTCCCGCCAGCCTTAGCCTGGACCTGACCGGGTCAGCCACAGAACCGGAAAGGGTCTCCCGGACCTGGCCGGTCAACAAGCCCTCCGCCGTCAGCACAAATTTCCCCTGCCGGAGCAGGCTGTGGTTTCTGGCTTCGGGGACAGGCAGGGTGCACAGCCGGCTGGACTCGCCGGCTACCAGCAGCCCGCAGCCTCCAAGGAAGCGATGGGGAAGTCGCCCTGGAGGAACCTGGGTTGCCGACGGGTCAAAAATCAACAGCCTTCCCAATTCTGGGTCGGCGATAACAGCCTCATGGCCAGAAAAACTGGAGCCATCTGGAAGACTTATGGCCAGCAGGGCATGGTCGAAACTGAAAATAGAAACGGGGCTGGCCGGCGTTAGGGCCAGGCGTTCGGTATTCACCAGAAGAAGATATGAATTAATCCCGGCCACCTCAAGCAGGGCAGCCAGCAGGGTGACCATATCCTTACAATCGCCATAAAGATTGGACAGCGTCAGGGAAGCCGGGTGGGGCTGCCAGGCGCCCATTCCAACCTGAATGGAGACATAGCGAATTTCTCTCTGAACGAACCCGGCCAGGGCCTTAATCTTGCTCTCAACATCTTCCCGGCCCGAGAGTAATTCCACCGCCTTGGCTCGAACCCTTTCGTCTGGACGGCGTTTCTCGCGGGTCAAGGCTTCATACCATAGACCGAGGTCTTTCCAGTTCGAAAAAAAACGGCCAAACCGGGGTGATGAACCGGGTTGGAGCCTGACCAGAACCCGACCGGCCACAGCCCGGTCGCCTGGCCGGAGCGGTTCGTCTTTAATAGCCGGGATATTCTTCAACTGGGCTAACCTGGTCGGGCCGGAGACCGTGACCGGGACCTGTGGCCAGTTAATCCATTCGAAAATGGCCTGGCCATCCGCCACGGGGCTCAGGCTGTAGCGGGCTTCGAGTACCGGGATGGATCGCTGGAAGATAAAAGTGTCCTCCAGGGAAACGGGTTGTATTTCCTCTTCCCATTCAAAGCCGGCCAGGCTTCCCGGTTTGATTTCCGGTAGAACCAGGACCAGGGTCTTGTCATCCTGGTAAAGCGTACCCGGCGCCAAAGAAGTAATGACGGCTGATTTGATGTCAAGGCCATCCCTGTAACCATCAGGATTTATGACCCAGCCGTTCATCCGCTTAACTCTGGTGTTGAAATCCTCTGTCCTGACCAGGCTCAAGGCTTCACTCTCGCCGCCGGCCCGAAGGACCTTCACGGCCTGGCGGCCACTCCGAACCAGGACTCCTTTCGAGGTATACTTCAAGTCCTGCTCCAGCAACAGACAGACAGCCCCGGTTTCGGGAGGAAATTCGGGCAGTGGCTGACTGGCCAGGGCCTGCAACCAGGCCGGAATTTTTGTCCCGGCGGTGGGGGTGACAGCCAGAATTATGCCGTAGAAAAAAAGACTGACTACAAAAAGAAACAGTAAGACTACCTCTCTTTTTCCAGACCAAGGGTTATTCCTGACCACAGGAAGACACCCCTTAATTAATTACCGGTGGTTTATTTCCCCCACTTGTAAATATAGGCAAGAAGGCCCGGGTAGTCAACTATAAATTTAGCAAAATGGAGGCCAGGTAGGTGTGCCCTTTCTCGGCCCCCGAACGTTTCTTGACATTATCATGATTAAAGTTTACCTTAGAAGCATAGCGGGAGGCCAATACAGAGAAACCGGGGAGGGGTAAGTATTGCTCTTTGAAGCCGCGTCGAGTCCTGCACGGGAAGAATTCCGCACCGGGTGGACTGCATTATCAATCCCCGCAATCCCTTGTATTTTTATCGGAATAGTAGGATAATGGGAGAGTCATGACGGCCGACAGGATTGACCGGCAGCTAGACGGGAAAAGCAGGCACGGTTTTCATAACCGGATTAGACCTGACTCAATAGTAACCAAAAAGGAGGCTTGCTATGTCTGAACTTACACCCGATGTCACCCTCGACAACAGCGGGCTGGCCTGTCCCATGCCCATCATCAAGACCAAGAAGGCCATCGACGGGATGCAGGTCGGCCAGGTGCTGAAGATGATCGCCACCGACCCCGGTTCCATCCCCGACGTCCAGGCCTGGGTCAGCAAGACCGGTCATGAGCTCCTGAAGCATGAAACCGAGGGCAACAGGTTCATCTTCTACATCCGCAAGACAAAATAAGAGCCGTCAGGGAAGACCTGTCTTCCCCGGCCCTTAGCATAAAAGCCCCGGGCTGAAGGAGAGCTAAGAGTGGCGGGACTCAAGCGGGAGGCTTTTTTCGGAAAGCCGATTAATCCTTCTCTGCCGGGAATATTTTTCAATCCGACCTACCCGACTTATTACTTGCCCCTTACCACCATAGACCATTTCAGCCACTCGTCTCGGAATTTAAGTCAAGCTAACTTCAAAAAGGAGGATAAATAATGCCTGAAGGAAAAAAGAGACTGGCCATCATCTGCCTGCACGGCAGTATTGACGTGGCCTTTGCCACCTTCGTCCTGGCCACGGCCGGGGCCGCCATGGAAATGGAGACCGCCGTTTATTTTGCCTTCTACGGGCTGGAAGTCCTCAAGAAGGGGAAAATCAACAAGCTCAAGGTTTCACCGCTGGCCAACCCGGCCATGCCGGTGAAAATTCCTAACATCATTGCCATGCTGCCCGGGATGACCGCCGCGGCCACGGCCATGATGAAATCCTGGATGAAAAAATCCAGGGTGGCTACCCTGGGCGAACTGCTGGACACGGCCCGGGAACTGGGCGTCAGGCTTATCGCCTGCCAGATGAGCATGGACGTCATGGGGATCAAGAAGGAAAACCTCATAGACGGCGTTGAGATCGGCGGGGCGGCCACCTTCCTGGAATTTGCCAGCCAGGATGCCATCACCCTGACCTTTTAGGAGGAAGCCATGGCCGACGATAAAATCCTGATCATCATGACCAGTGGTCCGGATACGCCCCGGCGCTGTGCCACACCCTTTTTCTTTGCCACCCTGGCCACCGCCATGGATTATGATGTCACCATGTTCTTCACCATTGACGGAACCCTGCTGCTCAAGAAAGGCCTGGCCGATACGGTTTTCCCCAAGGAGGGAGGCAAATCGGTCGGCGAATTCCTGAGAGAGGCCATCGACTCCGGGGTCAAGATGACGGCCTGCACCGCTTCTCTCGAACTTCACGGCCTGAGCCCGGAAGACCTGATTCCCGAGGTCAAAATGGTCGGTGGAGCGTCCATGTGGCAGATGGCCGAAGAGAGCAAGACTGTCTTAACTTTTTAAGCGAATCAAAAAGGAGGAAACCATGGCCATAATTCGCGGCTGTAACCTTCCCGAAGACCTCTACTATTACCCGGAAAAGCACCTGTGGCTAAAGCCGCTGGGCGGAAACTTCTTCCGTATCGGGTTGACCCCCATCGCCGGAAAACTGGCCGGCGGGAAACTTAACGCCGTAACCATCAGGGCCAAGAACATCGGCCAGGAAGTCCAGCAGGGGAAAAGCCTGGCCACCCTGGAGAGCAGCAAGTACGTGGGTCCCGTGCCGGCCCCGATTACCGGCATAGTCAAGTCTGGAAACGACAGGCTGGCCGCCGATCCCAACCTGGTCATCAGCGACCCTTACGGCGAAGGCTGGGTGGCCGAAATCGAAGCCACGAAGTGGGACCTGGAAAAAGTGACCCTGCTGACCGGGCCCGAAGGGCTGGCCGAGTACGAAAAGAAACTGGAAGCGGCCGGGATCTCCTGCGGGTGATATTTTTTGGGTGCGCCAGAAAATTAAAAACTAAAGTTTATAAATCGCGAAAAAAATAATTCCTTCGCCAAGGAGGGCAAATGAAGGAAAAAACGATTTATGAGCATTTGAGGGAAAAGGGGCTCTCCCGGCGGGATTTCATGAAACTCTGCGGCACCATTGCCGGAATGATGGGCCTGGAGTTCGTACCCCCGGTCAAAGCCCTGGGCAAAACACTCGGCCCGAGCCCGGAAGAAGTGGTGGCTCAGGCCCTTAAGACCAGGCCGAAAGTTCCCATAATCTGGCTGGAGTTCCAGGACTGCGCCGGGTGCAGCGAAGCCATCTCCCGCTCCAGCTCTCCCCTTCTCAGCAACCTGGTCCTCAATGATATTGCCATTGAGTACCACGAAACCCTGATGGCCGCGGCCGGTTTCCAGGCCGAAAAGGCCAAGGAAGAATGCATGAAGAAATACTTCGGGAAATACGTGCTGGTGGTTGAGGGCAGTCCGACCCTGGACGACGACGGCATCTACTGCACCGTGGCCGGAAAAAGCAACCTGGACCTGCTCAAGGAAGCAGCGGCCGGGGCTGCCGCCGTCATCGCCACTGGAAACTGCGCCTGCTTTGGCGGAATCCCGGCGGCCCGGCCCAACCCGACCAGGGCCGTCGGCGTGGCCGACCTCATCAAGGACAAACCCGTGGTCAACATACCGGGCTGCCCGGCCATTCCTGAAGTTACCACCGGAACCATACTCCATTTCCTCATCCTGGGCCAGCTGCCTGAGACTGACCAGCTGAAAAGGCCTTTGCCCTTCTATGGCCACACGGTTCACGACCATTGCCTCCGCCGGCCATTCTACGAAGCCGGAAAATTCGCCGGAAGCTTCGACGACGAAGGAGCCAGGAAAGGCTATTGCCTTTACCGGCTCGGTTGCAAGGGCCCGACCACTTACAATGCCTGCGCCGGCCTGAAGTGGGAGCGAGGCCTTTCCTACCCCGTTCAGTCCGGCCACCCCTGCCTCGGCTGTTCCGAACCCCATTTCTGGGATGGCGGCGGCTTCTACCAGGGCCAATCGACTCCCATCATACGGCTTGATAGGGGTTCCACGGCTACCCTGGTCGGAGTCGGCGTGGCAGCCGGGGCCGCCCTGGCTGGCCTCAATGCTGTCAAGAAGAGCCGGGCCAAAAAGGACCTGAGAAAAGATCAGTCCGGGGCCCCCGGGTCTGAGCCCGGGTCAAAGAAGGAGGGCTGAGATGAACTGGACGAATATCTTGAATTTCAGCCGCGGGCCACTGCTTCATGTGGCCATGATAATTTTCGTGGCCGGCCTGAGCTTCCGGCTGGTCCGGGTTCTTTTGCTCGGCTGGGCGAGAGACAGGGCTAAGAACAAGGGCAGCAAGCTCTGGGGGGTAATCGTCAATTACCTGAAGGGCCTTTTCGTTCTGCCGTTTATTCCCTGGGTCCGGCGCACCTTCCGCCACAACGAGCTGACCTTTATCGCCGGCGGGCTGTTCCACCTCAGCCTGTTCCTGGTCCTGGTTTTCGGCACTGCCCATATTTTAGTCTGGAAGAGCCTCTGGGGTTTCGGCTGGAAGGGCCTGCCAACGCCCATCCTGGCTTTCTTCTCGGCCGTGGGCATAATTTCCATGATTGTCCTGCTGATAAACAGGCTCACCCACCCCGTGTTAAAAATGCTGACCAAATTCCCGGTCTGGATAAACTGGCTGGTAGTTTTCCTGCCGATGATAACCGGCTTCATCATGGCCAGGCACCTCTGGTTCAGGTACGAGGTGATTTTTAGCCTGCACCTGATATCGGTCAGCCTGCTTCTAATCTGGATTCCCTTCGGCCGCATCTCCCACTTCCTGTTTTACTTCTTTTCCAAGACCATCCACGGGGCCCAGGCTGGTAAGCGCGCGGTAACGCCCTGAAAAGGAGGCAAGCCATGAAAAGCCAGAAAACGCAATCAGCCATAAACACCTACCTTAAGGAAACAGGTGGCTGGGTGGCCAGCCAGCTTGAAGCCTGTACCCGCTGCGGTATCTGCGCCGAAGCCTGCCATTTCTACCAGGCCCTGGGCAATCCAGAATATGCTCCCATCTGGAAGCTGGAGCCGCTGCGCCGGGCCTATGAACAGCGCTTCACGGTAGCCGGCAAGCTGAAATTAGCCCTTGGCCTGGAGAAAAAACTCGCCGACTCCGACCTGGAACACTGGAGCAAAATCGTCTACGAAGCCTGCACCGTCTGCAACAAGTGCGCCCATGTCTGCCCGATGGGCATCCAGCTCGGGCCGCTCATCCACGGGGTCAGAGCCGGGATGGCTGCGGCCGGAGTGGTGCCCGCGGACCTGGCCGAAGCCACGGAGAAGCAGAAAACCGTCGGCAGCCCGCTGGGGGTTACCGACGAGATGTGGCGGGAAAGAATCGACTGGATCACCGACGAATGGGAAGCTCAAATACCAGTTGATAAGGCCGGGGCCGAGAGCCTGGTAGTTTTCACCTCCATCGAGCTTATGAAATTTCCCGATAACCTGGCCGCGGTGGCCAGGATTCTCAACAGGGCCGGAGAAAACTGGACGGTGAGCTCCACCGGCCGGGAAGTGGTTAACTTCGGCTACTTTGAAGCCGACGAGGAGCTGACCAGGCTTTTCATGTACCGGGTCTTCAAGGCGGCCGAGGAGCTTGGCGTAAAGCGGATCATCATCAGCGAGTGCGGTCACGCCTACGACGCTTTCCGCTGGTCGGCGCCCAACATGATGAAAGTTCCGAAGGGAGTGGAAATCGTCCACATCAGCGAGTACATCCACCACCTCTGGAAGACCGGCCGGATCAAGCTCAAGGAAGGAGCCTTTGACGGGGAGACCATCACCTTCCACGACTCCTGCAAAATTCAGCGCCGCGGGGGAATCATCAAGCAGCCGCGAGAGCTGCTCAGGGTGCTGGCTCCCAGGAGTTTCAAAGAAATGACGCCCAACAAGGAGCAGTCCCTGTGCTGCGGCGGCGGAGGCGGTGTCATCTCCATCAAGGAAGCTGACGCCAACCGCTATGCCGTCTTCGAGATGAAAATTGAGCAGCTCCAGGCAGTCCAGGCCAGGGCCGTCTGTATGGTCTGCAGCAACTGCCGCTTGCAGTTCGTGGACAGCGTGGGGCATTTCAACCTGCCGGTAAAAGTCCACGGCCTGGCCGAGCTGGTTTCCAGGGCCCTGGTTTAAGGAAAGGAGGGCAAAATGGCATCCTTTAATCTTACCCCGGTGGAAAAAGGAATCCTCAGGTGCCGTCACACCGGCCCCTTTACCCCTGAGGATATTCAATCCCTGACGGTTTTCTTCAGGGAATACCACGGCAAGCTGCTCATTGACCTCAGCGGAACCGACCCGTCTGAATGCCTGCGGCACATCAAGCACATGAGGCCGATTATGCCAACCGCAGCCATCTTCGGGGCTGAAATAGATCCAAAAATTCTGGAGATAGACCGCAGTTACTATGCCAACGAGGTGCGCTGGTTTGCGACCGAACAGGAAGCCCTGGAATGGCTTCGCAACCAGTAATGGGAGGAGGAAAAAATGGCTAATCGAATTGTCATCGACCCGATAACCAGGATAGAAGGACACTTAAGGATTGAAGCCGCGCTCGACGGAAACAACACCATCACCGAGGCCTACTCGGCCGGGACCATGGTGCGCGGCATCGAAAACATCCTGAAGAAGCGCGACCCGCGTGACGCCTGGGCCTTTGCCCAGAGAATCTGCGGCGTTTGCACCACGGTCCATGCCATCGCCTCCATCCGGGCGGTGGAAGACGCCCTGGGCATAAACATTCCTAAAGCCGCCAACCTGATGCGAAACATGATCATCGCCCAGCAGTACATCCACGACCACGTGATGCATTTCTACATCCTGCACGCCCTGGACTTCGTGGACGTGGTCAGTGCCCTGAAAGCCGACCCGAAGAAAACCTCGGACATCCAGCAGAGCATCTCCGGCTGGCCCAATTCCTCCCCGGCCTACTTTGCCGAGGTCCAGAAAAAAGTTAAGGCCATCGTCGATAGCGGCCAGCTGTCGCTATTCAGCAATGGCTACTGGGGACACCCGGCCTACAAGCTCCCGCCGGAAATCAACCTGCTGGGCGTGGCTCACTACCTGGAGTGCCTGGATTGGCAGTCACAGGTGACCAAGATCCATACCATATTTGGCGGCAAGAACCCGCATCCCAACTTCGTGGTGGGAGGGGTGCCGCTGCCGATTGACATGAACTCGGATCAGGCTCTGAATGCCGAGAAGCTGGCGGTCATCGCCGATTCCATCCAGCGGATGAACGACTTCGTTGACCAGGTTTACCTGCCGGACCTGCTGGCGGTGGCTCCCTATTACCTGGAATATGCGGCGGTCGGCGAAGGGCTGGGTAATTTCCTGGCCTGGGGTGAATTTCCTGAGGGACAGCTCAACGAGATTGATAAGCTGATTTTCCCCAGGGGTGTCATCATCAGCCGCGACCTGAAGAACGTTATCGTGCCCGACCCGAGAGATGCAGCCAGGATGAAAGAATTCGTCACCCATAGCTGGTATAAGTACAGCCGGGGCGATGAAACGGGCCTGTTTCCCTGGGAAGGCGAAACGGTCTTTAATTACACCGGGCCCAGGCCGCCTTACGAATACCTCAACGTCGAGGGCAAGTATTCCTGGTTGAAATCACCCCGCTGGAACGAGCTGCCGATGGAAGTCGGCCCCCTGGCCCGGGTTCTGATTCTCTATGCCACGGGGCACAAGGAGACGGTTGCCCTGGTCAACGCCGTTCTGGAAAAGCTCAAGGCTCCGGTCAGCGCCGTGTTTTCGACGCTGGGGCGGACGGCGGCCAGGGCCATTGAGACCAAGGTCATCGCCGGGCTGCTTCAGAAATTCTATGATGAGCTGGTGGCCGAGATTAAAGCCGGAAACACCGACACCTTCAACGACGAAAAATGGGAGCCCCGGACCTGGCCGAAAAAGGCGCTCGGCTTTGGCTATACCGAGGCGCCGCGCGGAGCCCTGGGGCACTGGGTGGTGATAGAGAACAGGAAAATCAAGAATTACCAGGTGGTGGTGCCGACCACCTGGAATGCTTCGCCCCGCGACCACAAGAACCAGGCCGGCGCCTATGAAGCCTCGCTCGTGGGAACCAGGCTGGTCAATCCAGAGCAGCCGCTGGAAATCTTGAGGACGATACACTCATTTGACCCGTGCCTGGCCTGCGCCGTGCACCTGGTTGACGCCAGCGGGAAAAAGGTGGGAGAGGCAGCCACCGGCTTTAACCTGGTAGTGCGCTGAAGCCGCAAGCAAACTGCATTTGAGAAGTGATAGGGCAGTCACGAGTTGGAAGCGTGAGACCTGGCCCGCTAATTGACGCAATCACGATTCTGGAGATGGGTGAGTTGAGACGGGGTGCTGACGACGGCCGATGATAGAAACGTTTGAAAAATTGAAGATATGTAACCGAAAAAGAACAAACGGTCCGGTTGAGATTCCAGCCCTTCAGGGACAAAAAGCTGTTCAGGAAACCACTTTATTCCAAGACGGCGATGGATGGCTGGTAGCTGATTACCCGGGTAAAACTGGCTTGTGGTCGGTTAGCCGGGCTAGAAAGAAGCAGCAGTAAAAAAATGTCGTCACAGGTAGTGAAAGGCATGTAACATATGAATGGTTATTCATATGTCCTGAAACTAGCCAAATCTGAGGGCAGAAACTGAAATGGCCAAGAGAATTGTGGTGCTTGGAGTGGGAAACATCCTGAACCGGGACGAAGGGGCGGGAGTGCAGGCGCTCCAAGAACTTGAAAAAATTCTGCCCGCTGGCCTGAAGGCAGAAGTTGAGCTAATAGATGGCGGGGTGCTGGGGATGGACCTCCTCCCCTACGTGGAACGGGCCACTCACCTGCTCGTCCTGGACGCGGCTGATTTCCAGGGCCAGCCGGGAGAAATCAGGGAGTTTTCGGGAGGGGCACTAAAAACATTTTTCTTCGGCAAGATTTCCTGGCACCAGCTCGGCTTCCAGGAAGTGCTGGAAGTGGCCCGGGTCAGAGGGCACTATCCGCGACAGGTTCACCTGATCGGCGTTCAGCCGGGGGACATGGAAGTCGGGCTGGGCTTAAGCGAAGCTCTGGAGCTTTCCGTGAAGGACATGGCCAGGAAGGCCCTGGACATCCTAAAAAACTGGCTCGAAGATACTGACCATGCAGGATAGATTCCGGAGGATTCCCGCTCGAATAAAAATGTTAGCTTGCACCATCTCCAGGCCCAGGACCAAGTACAGGAAACAGATGAGTCAATATGCAGTTTGGGTTCAAGTGGCAGCAAGAATCCTGCCTGTGCGAAGTCTTAATCAAAGGCTTCCGGCCTTTACCAGATATTCAGCCCCAGAAACCCGAACTCTGAGGCCTGGCTTGAGGCATTAATAAAACAATTATTCGAGGGATCGTGCGCGGGATTGTTTTATAAATTAAATAAGGCAAAAAAGATAAAAATTACCAGTATGATTATCAAAAAAACAAACGATAAATCATCTTAAGGACCCCGAAAGGAAATATAGTATGGACGGGAACCATAGGAAAAGATTAAGGGTCATAGACCTGGGGGAAGTGCCGGCCGTGAGGTCGCAGACCTGTTACCATGCTGTCGGCTACGCCTTTGGACCGGAAACTCCTGATACCATCATCCTGGTCAGCCCCGCGAGTCCCTATGTCTGTGTCGGCTTCCACCAGGAAGCGGAGAGCGAAGTTGACCTGGAATACTGCCGGCAGGCCGGCCTGCCCGTCTACCGGCGCGAAGTCGGGGGCGGAGCAGTCTATCTCGACCGGAACCAGCTTTTCGTGCAGTGGATTTTCCATCCTGAAAGCCTGCCCCTGGAGCTTGAGGATAAATTCAGGTTCTACGTGGAGCCAATTATCCGCACCTACCGGGAGCTGGGAATTGAAGCCTCTTACCGCCCGGTCAATGACATCCACGTGGCCGGAAAGAAAATCGGAGGCACGGGCGCAGCCAGGATTGGCCAGGCGGACATCCTGGTCGGAAGTTTCATGTTCGATTTTGATAAAAAAACGATGGCCAGGGTGCTCCGGGTTTCTTCAGAAAAGATGCGGGACAAGGTCTTCCAGAGCCTGGAGCAGTACATGACCACGATGAGAGAACTTTTGCCGGAACTTCCCGCCAGAGAGATTGTTAAGAGAATTTATCTGAATAAGGTGGCAGAACTGCTGGAAGTTGAGGTGGTGGAAAGCGGAATGAGCGAGGCAGAACTTCAAGAGGCAGAAAGGCTGGACCGCCTTTTCCAGAGCGAGGACTGGATTTTCCAGAAGGGACCGCTGCGCCGGCCTTCCGTCAAGATCCACGAAGATATCCACGTGCGCGAGGTAGATTTCAAAGCCCCGGGCGGATTGATCAGGTTGACGGCCAGGATCAGGACGGAGGGCGGAAAACCGATCCTCGATTCAGTCTGGATTTCAGGCGACTTTACCGCAATTCCCAAGGAAGGTATATTCATCCTGGAAGATAGGCTGAGGGGTATGGCCATCGAGGAAAAAAGCATTGGTGAAGCGGTCTGCCGGGCTCTTGGAGAATCGGGGCTGGAGTGTCCCGGCCTAACAGAACAGAGCTGGATTTCAGCCCTGCTCAGGCTGACCGATTCCGGGTAAATTGCGGTCGGCCCCTGCCCCCGAAGCAGATAATATGCATCAAGGCGGAGCAATAAATTATGCACGCTTTTGATCGCCGGATTTTTTTTTACTATCGAGTGAGCTTTATAGGTTCTCTCTGAGCCAATGAATCGAAAGTGATTTTTCCAACAAGGCAGCCGGCAAATGACTTTCTCAAAGTCTGTATCAAAGACTTAAGCGTGTTTCGTTGTATATCCGTCTGCCCGGTAGGTTCTCAACCGCCTCATAATAAAGAAGATATATGAAAAATGACCCGGCCTCCATTTTTTGGAAATTCTGGTCTTTAAGTTGCCTATCATCAGGTAGCCGTCTATAATAGAGGATAAGGCAGGAGGTAAAACATGATCAGCAAAAAGATGGAAGAAGCTATCAACAAACAGATCAACGAGGAGATGTACTCGGCCTATCTTTACCTGTCGATGGCCGGGTACTTTGCCGAGCAGAACCTGATGGGTTTCCACAACTGGCTCTACGTTCAGTACCACGAAGAGCTGGTGCACGCCGAAAAATTCTACAAGTACCTGGTGGAGCGAGGCGGGCAGGTCAGGCTGGCCGCCATCAAGGAACCAGAACACACCTGGAAGGGCCCCAGGGATGCCTTCGAGGCCGTCCTCAAGCACGAACGGCACATCACCGGCAGGATTAACGAGCTGGTGGACATGGCCGAAGCCGAAAAGGACCGGGCTTCCTTCGCCATGTTGCAATGGTTCGTCAACGAGCAGGTCGAAGAGGAAGCCAACGCCCAGGACATCCTGGCCAAGCTGGAGATGGTGGGCGACCACAAGCAGGGTCTGCTGATGATCGACCGGGCCCTGGCCGAGCGGAAAAAAGGCTGACCTAAAAAGGGGGGACACCATATCGTGTCCCCCGTTTCACTTTTTCCTGAGGACTATCGGCTGACTGTCGCGGGCCTGGACGAAGTCAAAAAACTCTTTCAGGTGAATATACTCGGTGACCGGAAATAGGTTTTTCTTGATGGCCACCCGTCTCTCCACACGCAACTGACCCGGCCCTTCCTGGCTACAGGCCAGGTTAAAACCGGCCCTTTCCGAATCCCTGGTCTTGGCTTCGGGAAGCGCCTCCACCTCGTAGCCATCGGGTAATTCGATTACGATATCGTCAATTTCCGTGTACGGGTAATTGAAACATACCGGGTATTTCCTGAAAGCGGAGCGGAAGGGATAGCGGCCCGGATTGGTCAGAGCATAGACCGGAAGCAAGAGCTTGTCACCGGCCTCATGAACCACGCCGGCGACCGTGGCCTCAAATTCCGCAGCCAGGTCGGCTGACCTTGAAGAGAGCCAGACAAGATTCTTGAACTTGACCTTGCTGCCGGCGGGCAGCTTCTTGAGCAGCTCTTCTTCCAGGATTTCCTTGAACTTTATTTCATCCTTTTCCCGGTAATCGAGCTTCTTGGATAGGGCTTCCTGGCCCCTGTACTCTACCCGGATGGTGCCGGCCAGATTGCCCTGGCCATCAGGTTGCAGTTTCGCTATTTGCCTGCGGCTTGAGTCATCAGCCGAAGTCGAGGGGCTGGTGAAAAAGCTCATCTGTTCATTCTCGAAGGTCAGGGCCGTGGTCCCGGTCCTCGGCCAGTAAACAACCCCGTACGGGCAACCTGGCAACCCGGGGTCAAAAGCCTGGAACTTATTTCCCATTTTTACCATGACAATTTCCGAATCAAATTGTCCGTAAAACAGGGGAAGGTTGTGGTTAAAAACTTTATCGTCCCGG
>JABLWX010000058.1 GCA_013178315.1 Candidatus Aminicenantota bacterium | reverse complement strand
GCCGGCACGGCTCCCAGCTGGCGGGCCCTGGCCTCGGCATAGGCATCCAGTTCCCTGGTTTCCATCCCGGGCTTGATCATTTCCCGGAGTTCGGACAGAATCCTGGCCACGATCTGCGAGCTTTTCCGCATCATTTCAATTTCCGCCTCGGACTTATATATGATCATGGCCGTCTTGATTCTCCCTGGCTTCGGGCAATCCGGTTGTCCAGAATCAATCTGATTGAGCCGAAAACCTCTTCCACTGCCCGCCGGCCGTCGACCTGGAACAGCACCTGTTTTCGGGAGTAGTGTTCCAGCAACGGTCCTATCGTTTCCCGGTAAATTCGGAACCTTTCCCTGATGACTTCCGGCCGGTCGTCGTTCCGGGCCACCAGACCGGCGCCACAGGCCGGGCAGCGTCCGTCGGTAATCACTTTATCGTTATTGATATTATATACAGCTGCGCACCCCGGGCAAACCCGACGGCCGGCCAGCCGCTCCATGACCGCCTCTTCCGAAATCTGTATTTCCAGGACGGTTTCCGGGCGGTCGCCTTCAATCTTCTCCAGCAGGAGAGCCTGATTCAGGGTCCTGGGGTAGCCATCCAGGACATAACCGGCCCGGCAATCAGGGGCATTAATCCTGTCTCTGACCACCCGCGTGACCAGTTCATCGGCCACCAGCCGACCCGACTTCATGACCTCCGCCACCATTTTCCCGAGTTCGCTTCCTTTCTGTACCTCCAGCCGGAGCAGGTCGCCGGTAGAAATGCGGGGAAACCCGTAGTGACGCTCGATGAGCTCACCCTGAGTTCCCTTGCCGCTACCAGCCGGCCCCAGCAGGATTATCCTCATCCCCTTCTCCCCCTGAGACGCCCGCTCCTGAGAAATCCATCGTAATGACGCATGACCAGCTGGGCCTCAATCTGCTGAAGGGTATCCATGGCCACGCCGACCACGATCAGGATGGAGGTGCCGCCGAAATAGAAGTCAACGTTCAGGCCCTGAGTAAACCACTTGGGCAGGTTGGCCTCCAGAAATGGCCCTACCCAGGGCAGGGCTCCCACCTTGAACCCGGTCATCAGGAATTCGGGCAGGATGGCAATGGCCGCCAGATAGATAGCTCCAACCAGGGTTATCCGGCTGAGCACTTCATCTATGTAGTCTGCGGTATTCTTGCCGGGTCTGATTCCCGGGATAAAACCGCCGTACTTTCTGAGATTCTCGGCCACATCGTTAGGATTGAAGATGATGGAGACATAAAAGTAGGTGAAGAAAATTATGGCCGCTATGTAGAGCAGGTTATAGAGTGGCATGCCCATCCCGAATTGCCTGGCGATGGTCTGCAGCACCGGAGCCTTGGACAGGTTGGCCAGAGTGGCCGGGATGGTGATGATGGACGCGGCGAAGATGATGGGAATAACCCCGCCGGTATTGACCCTGAGCGGCAGGTGGGTGCTCTGTCCGCCATACACCTTGCGCCCGATAACCCTCTTGGCGTAGGAAATCGGAATCCGCCGCTGTCCGCGTTCAACGAAGATGATAAAGGCGATGACCGCCAGCATCAGCACCACCAGGAATATGATCCGCAGCGGGTCCAGGCTTCCGGTCCGCAGGCCGCTGAGCAGGCTGTTTATACCCTGAGGCAGGCCAACCACGATACCGGCAAATATGATGAGTGAGATCCCGTTACCTATGCCTCGTTCCGAAATCTGTTCACCCAGCCACATGATAAAGGTGGTGCCGGTGGTCAGGGTCAGCATGGTCAGCAACCTGAATCCCCAGCCCGGACTGGGCACAATCCTGGCCCCGGTGGGGCTGGTCAGGCTTTCCAGGAAAATGGCGATACCGAAGGACTGGATCAGGCAGATCACCAGCGTCCCGTAGCGGGTATACTGGGTAATTTTTTTCCGGCCCAGCTCGCCCTCCTTGGACAGCCTTTCCAGGTAGGGCCAGACCACGGTCAGCAGCTGCAGGATGATCGAGGCGCTGATGTAGGGCATGATGCCCAGGGCGAAAATGGTCATCCTGGACATGGCCCGCCCGGAGAACAGGTCATAAAAACCCAGGATGGAGCCGCGCTGGGTCTGCCAGAACTCAGCCAGGGCGGCGGCGCTGACACCAGGGTTGGGAATCTGGGCCCCGATTCGATAGACAGCCAGAAGAAGAAGGGTGAAGATGACCCTCTTCCTCAGGTCAGGAATGCTGAAGATGTTGCGGATACTTTCTAACATTATTCCTTCCCGATGGTGATGGCTTTACCCCCGCTTTCTTCAATCTTCTTGACCGCAGATTGAGAGAAAGCATGAGCCTTTATGGTCTTGGGAGAAGTCAGTTGGCCTCTGCCCAGTACTTTTACCAGTTCCGATTCACCGTGGATCAGCCGGTGCTCGATCATTTCTTTCAGCCCGATCTCGGCCAGCGGTAGCCTGTCCAGCCGGTCCAGGTTGACCTCGGTGTATTCAACCCTGAACTTGTTGGTGAAGCCCCGTTTTGGCAGACGGCGATGCAGGGGCATCTGTCCGCCTTCAAAGCCCCACTTTCTCTTGTAACCGGCGCCGGCCAGCTGGCCCTTATGGCCACGGCCGGCAGTTTTCCCCAGACCGGAGCCCGGACCCCGGCCCCTTCTCTTGTCGCTTTTCTTGGCGCCCTGAGCTGGTTTCAATTTACTGAGATTCATGGCTTGTCTGTCTCCTCCACCTCGAGCAAATGAGAGATCTTTCTGACCATCCCCCGGATTTCCGGGCAATCCTTCCTGACCACCTGGGAATTGAGCTTCCTCAAGCCCAGTCCGTAGGCCACCAGGCGATGCTTCTGAGGATGGCCGATCAGGCTTCGAACCAACTTTATTTTCAGATACTTTTCTTTCTTCATCTTGGCCTCACCTTAAGACTTGGCTTTCTCGCTTTCCTTGCCCCTCAACCGGTTTACCACTTCGGGCTTCTTCAATTTTTTGAGAGCGTCGATGGTAGCCTGGGCCACGGTGATGGGATTGCCGCTGCGGATGGACTTGGTCAGGATGTCCCTGACTCCGGCCAGCTGCAGGATAACCCGGACCGCGCCTCCGGCGATAACCCCGGTTCCACGGGAAGCTGGCCGCAGAACCACGATCCCGGCATCGGATTCACCCTTGATCATATGAGGAATGGTCGTGCCGGACAGGGGTACCTCAATCATGTGCTTCTTGGCATCTTCCACGGCCTTGGCTATGGCCTGGGGAACTTCGCGGGCCTTGCCCAGGCCTATCCCCACCCGTCCGTTCTCGTTGCCCACCGCCACCAGGGCAGAGAAACTGAGGTTCTTTCCGCCTTTAACCACTTTGGTAACCCTTCTGATGGAGATAACCTGGTCTTTGAGCTCCAGCTCGGAGCCGACAACTTCGTCCAGCTTTTCCAGTTCTTCGTGTTCCACGCTCATTCCTCCTTAATCGGTTAAAAGGCCAGGCCTTCGGCCCTGAGGGCCTCGGCCAGGGCCTTAACCCGTCCATGATAGGGATAGATGCCACGGTCCAGAACAATCCTGGTGATGTTCTTCTCTTTCAGCCTCTTGGCCAGAACCGCTCCCAGCAGGGTACAGGCTTCCTTGTTCTTAAAATTCTTGGCTTTTTCCCGGAAATCTTTTTCCAGGGTTGAGGCCGAGGTGATCACCCGGCCGGAAAGGTCATCGATGACCTGGGCATAAACATAGCGGTTGGACTTGACCACCAGAACCCTGGGCCTTTCCGGAGTGCTCTGCAGTTTTTTCCTGATTCTTTTCCTGATTCTCTGTTTCCTGATTTTCTTGATTTCAGTCTTTGACTTAAGCACCGGCCACCCCCGCTTTTCTCTCTTTCTTGATGAGGACTTCGCCCACCAGCCGGATACCTTTCTGCTTGTAGGGGTCCGGACGGCGGAACCTCTTGATGGTATCGGCCACCTGGCCAACCTTCTGCTTATCTATGCCCCGGACGGTCAACAGGGTTGGTTTTTCAGCCACGATTTCTATTCCCTGGGGAATTTCGTAAACCACCGGTTTGGAATAGCCCACACTCAGCTCCAGCTTGTTCTTCTCAACCTTGGCCCTGTAACCGACACCGGTGATCTCCAGCTGCTTGGAGAATCCCTTGGACACTCCAAGCACGGCATTATTGGCCAGGGCCCGGCACAGGCCGTGAAACTGCCTGGTCTTCTGCTCCTCGTTTTCCCGGGTGAGAATCAACTGGTTACCCTGCACCGTCGCCTTGATCCCGGCATAGAGCGGAGAGGTCAGCTTGCCGAGCTTACCTTCCACTTCAATCCGGTCCGGATGGACAGTCACCTTGACTCCGGCCGGTATCTCAATCGGCTTCTTACCTACTCTTGACATCCTCGTACCTCACCTTCAGGATTACCAGATCTCACACAGAACTTCGCCGCCCAGCCCCTGTTCCTGACACTGTTTATCGGTCAGGAGGCCGCGGGAGGTGGAAATGATCACCACTCCCAGGCCATCCAGGACTCTGGGTATAGAATCCCGGGTGCAGTAAATGCGGCATCCGGGCTTGCTCACCCGGCGAAGTCCGCTGATGACACTCTGGTTATCGTCCGTGTATTTCAGGACTATGTTCAGGACGCCCTGTTTATTATCCTCTATAACTTTATAGTTCTTTATGTAGCCTTCTTCCTTCAGGATCCTGGCAATCTCCACCTTCAGGCGCGAAGAAGGTACGTTGATTTCTTTTTTCTTAGCCCTGACGGCATTTCTGATTCTGGTTAACATATCGGCAATCGGGTCGGTCAGACTCATGTTTCTATCCTTTCCAAGATATTTACCAGGAAGACTTGATTATGCCCGGGATCTCTCCCTTTAAGGCCAGTTGCCTCAGGCAAAGCCGGCAGAGGTCAAATTTGCGATAGTAGCCCCTGGGCCGGCCGCACAGGCGGCAGCGGTTGCGGTGGCGGATGCCGTAACGGGGCTTCCTCTGATCCTTGACCATTTTCGCTATAGTAGCCACTTTGACCTTCCTTTCTTCAAGATTCGCGGAATGGCATGCCCAGCTTCTTCAGCAGGGCATACGCTTCCTTATCGTTTCTGGCCGTGGTCACGATGGTGATGTTCATACCCCGTGGCCTCTCGACTTTGGTGTAATCAATTTCCGGGAAGACCAGCTGGTCCTTTAACCCGATGGTATAGTTGCCGCGGCCATCAAAGGAGCTGGCCGGTACTCCCCGGAAGTCCCTGACCCGGGGCAGAACGATGTTAACCAGCCGGTCAAAGAATTCGTACATTCTCTTTCTTCTCAGGGTGACGTAACAGGCGATGGGCTGTCCCTTCCTGAGGTGGAAGGCGGAGATGGATTTCTTGGCCCGGCCGATAGCCGGCTGCTGACCGGTTATCAGGCTGAGCTCCATCTTGGCCGTGTCCAGGAGCTTGATGTTCTGAATGGCATCCCCCACGCCCATGTTCACGATGATCTTCTCCAGCCGGGGCACAGCCATGGGATTGTCAATTCCCAGCTCCTTCTGAAGTTCCTTTATGATCTCTTTCTTGTAACGTTCATACAACCTGCTCATCTTCCGACCTCTCAGGACTTTTCTAGGTTAGTCTGACATCTGGCGCAGACTCGAATCTTGGTTCCGTCTTCCAGGACCTTATGCCTGTATCTGACCCCCCGGCCGCACTCCTCGCAGTAAAGCATGACCCGGGAGACATGGATGGGCGATTCCTTTTCCATGATACCGCCCTGGACGTTCTGGCTACGGTCGGGCCGGACGAAGACCTTGACGAAATTTATTCTCTCCACCAGCAGACGGTTTTTCTCCGGGATGACCCGCAGTACCTTGCCGGTCTTGCCCCGGTCCTTGCCGCTGCGAACAATCACCACGTCATTTTTCTTAAAGGGAAACCTGGCCATCACAGCACCTCCGGAGCCAGCGATATGATTTTCATGAATTTCTTTTCTCTCAGCTCGCGGCCAACCGGACCGAAGACGCGGGTGCCCACGGGTTCGCCCTGCTTGTCGATGATCACGGCCGCGTTATCGTCAAAGCGGATGTAAGAGCCGTCCTTACGCCTGACTTCTTTCCTGGTTCTGACGATGACCGCCCTGACCACCTTGCCTTTTTCTATCTTGCTATCCGGGTCAGCTTCTTTGACGGAGGCCGAGATCACATCGCCGATGGTTGCCACCTGACCAACCCCGCCCCCCAGAGGAGTTATGGCCATAATCCTCCGGGCGCCGGAGTTATCCGCCACCTTGAGCATGGTTCTCATCTGAATCATGTCAGTCCACCTTCACTCTCGGTTTCAGTTTCTATTTCTCTGGAAGCTAAACCGATGATCTCAACCACCCGCCATCTTTTCAGCCGGCTGATGGGCCTGGTCTCCACTATCCTGACCACATCACCCACCTGGCACTTGTCCTGCTCATCATGGACCAGGAAGATCTTTTTCCGCTTGACGGTCTTCCGGTAAAGCGGGTGCCTTTCCAGCCGCTCCACCTGAACCCTGAGGGTCTTGGCCGATTTCTTGGCCACGACCGTTCCCACTTTGGTCGTGATTCTTTTTTCTCGTTTAGCTTCCATGGTTTATTCCGTCCCTTTTTTCTGAAATTCTTTCAAGAGGGTCTTGATCTTGGCCAGGTCTTTCTTGATGTTCCGGATCTTCATCGGGTTATCCAGCTGCCCCAGAGATTTCTGGAAGCGCAGCTTGAACAGCTGGTCCTTGAGTTCCAGCTCCTTCTGCCTTAGGTCTTCAACCGAAAGTTCTCTCAATTCTCGGATTTTCATTTTAGCTCCCTGTGCTCTCTTGATATGAACCTGGTCTTGATCGGCAGCTTGTTGGCGGCCAGGCGCATGGCTTCCTGGGCCACGCCGTGGTCGACGCCTTCCACTTCAAAGACGATCCTACCGGGCTTGATCACGTCTACCCAGAATTCCGGGTCACCCTTGCCGCGGCCCATCCTGGTTTCGGTCGGTTTCTTGGTGACCGGCTTCCAGGGAAATACCCGGACCCACATCTTGCCCCGTTTCTTGAGGAACCTGGTGATGGTCACGCGTCCGGCCTCGATCTGCCTGGCGGTCAACCAGCAGGGTTCCAGGGCCTGCAGCCCGTATTCGCCAAAGGCCAGCTCGGCCCCGCGCAGGGCCTGACCTCTCATCCGGCCTCGCTGCTGTTTCCGGTACTTGACTTTCTTCGGCATCAACATGGTCAAATCTCCTCAGCTTCAATGATTTGAGAAGAGACTTTGGCTTTATCCACATCACCGCGGTAGATCCAGACCTTGATCCCGATCTGACCATAGGTGGTAAAAGCTTCGGTAAAGGCAAAATCGATATCGGCCCGGAGCGTTTGCAGCGGCAGCTGGCCCTTCAGGTACCATTCGGTCCTGGCTATTTCCACCCCGCCCAGACGCCCGGCGCACATGACCTTTATGCCCTTGGCTCCCATCTTGAGGGCCATTTCCACCGCCCGGCGCATGGCCCGGCGGTAGGCAATTCTCTTTTCCAGCTGGGTGGCGATGCCCTCGGCCACCAGGGCGGCATTGAGTTCCGGCTTGTCGACTTCCCTGATGTCGACGTAAACCTCTCGCTTGGCAATGGCCTCCAGCATGTTCTTCAGGTTCTCGATTTCCTTTCCACCCCGGCCGATGATGATGCCCGGCCTGGCCGTATGGATGATAACCCGGACCTTGGGACCGACCCTCTCCACATCGACACTGGCGATGCCGGCATGCTCGTACTTCTCCTTGACGGCCTTTTTCATCTGCAGGTCCTCGTGGAACAACCTGGCATAATCCCGGCCTCTGGCGAACCAGCGGGAAGTCCACTGTTTGTTAAATCCTAAACGAAAGCCGATTGGATGTGTCTTCTGTCCCACCGTCTATCTCCCTTTCTTTTCGTCTAAGTAGATTTTGACATGGCTCATTCTTTTGAGGACCCGGTAAGCCCGGCCCATGGGTGCCGGCCTGATCCTCTTCATGGCCGGGCCCTGGTCTATCTGAACCCGGGCCACGTACAGGTTGTCAACGTCCACGTTGGGCGACTTCTGCTGGGCATTGGCAATGGCCGAGCGGAGCACCTTTTCCAGAATGGCGCTGATCTTTTTCTTCTCGTTAAATTTAAGGATGGTCAGGGCCTCGCCGACCAGCCTGTCTCTGATCAGGTCAGCCACCAGACGCCCCTTCTGGGGACTCATCCGCACATAACGGGCAACGGCTTTTGAAAGGTATTTTTCTTTTTCCATGGCTACTTACCCACTTTGAGCTGTCGGGCAGTCTTGGAAGTATGTCCCTTAAAGGTCCTGGTGGGGGCAAACTCGCCCAGCTTGTGTCCGACCATCTGCTCGGTCACAAAAACCGGGATGAACTTGCGGCCGTTATGGACCCCGAAGGTCAGGCCAACCATCTCGGGAATGATGGTCGAACGGCGGGACCAGGTCTTAATCACCTGTCTCTTTTCCCGTGCCGACTGAGCGGCCTGCACCTTCTCCAGCAATTTAGGATCAACATAGGGACCTTTCTTAACAGATCTGCCCATGGTTACTTACTCCTTCTCCTGATAATAAAGGCCTGGGTTCTCTTGTTCTTCCTGGTCTTATAACCCTTGGTCGGAATGCCTTCCGGGCTGACCGGGTGGCGCCCGCCCTTGGTCCGGCCTTCACCGCCGCCGTGGGGGTGGTCAATCGGGTTCATGGCCGTGCCGCGGACATGGGGCCTGATACCCAGCCACCTGGTCCGGCCAGCCTTGCCAACACTGATGTTCTGATGGTCCAGGTTGGCCAGCTGCCCGACCGTGGCCCGGCAATCAAGATGAACCTTGCGAATTTCCGACGAGGGCAAACGCAGCTGGGCATAACCGCCTTCCTTGCCCAGGATCTGGACGCCCGAACCGGCCGCCCTGGCCAGCTGTCCACCCTTGCCTATCTTCAATTCCACGTTGTGAACGATCGTTCCCACCGGGATGTAGCGCAATGGCATGGCATTTCCGGGCAGGATATCAACCTGGGCATTGGCCGAGATTATGGTATCACCGACTTTCAGGTTGAGGGGTGTCAGAATATAACGGCGCTCCCCGTCAGCATACTTGACCAGCGAGATAAAGGCTGAACGGTTGGGGTCGTATTCGATGGTCTCTACCACGCCCGGAACATCGATCTTATCGCGCCTGAAATCGATTATCCGGTACATTCTCTTATGTCCCCCGCCCCGGTGCCTGACCGACAGATGGCCGCGGTTGTTTCGTCCCCCGCTCTTGGGCAGTGGGACCAGCAACGGCTTGTAGGGCTTATCGGTGGTCAGCTCTTCGTAGGTCAGTCCCGTGCGGTGGCGTAAGCCTGGAGTTACTGGTTTGTAGACTTTAATACCCATGGTTATACTGCCTCAAAATATTCGATCATTTTTTCGCCGGGTCTCAGCTTGACATAAGCTTTCCTTCTGTCCTTGGTCCGACCAAGGGTCCGGCCGAGCCTCTTGGTCTTACCCTGCAGGTTGACGATAGTCACCCTCTCTACCTTGACCTTAAACAGCTCTTCTACGGCTTTCTTAACCTCGATCTTGTTGGCTTCCGGAGCAACCTCAAAGCAGACTTCACGGTGGGATTCCTTCAACCTGGTGCTCTTTTCGGTGATCAGCGGCCTCAGGATTATATCTCTCGGGTCTTTGGTCATTTCAATCTCTCCACCAGGGAATTAAAAGAGCGCTGGCTGAAGACCAGCCAGCGGTACCGCAGGACGTCATAGATGTTCAGGTGTTCATCATCCACGGCCTTCACTTCCGGAATATTCCTGACCGACCTGAATAGGTTCTTGTTATCGCGGTCGTCGACGATCAGAGCCGAATCAATTTTCAGGTTCTTCAGCCACCCGGCGGCTTCCTTGGTCTTGGGTTCGGCGATTCTGATCTCATCGAACACCAGCAGCATGTTCTCGGCCAGCTTGGCGGTCAGGGCTGATTTCAGGGCATTCTTTCTGGCTTTCTTGGGAATGGCATAGCCATAATCCCTTGGTTTCGGCCCGAAGACTGTTCCGCCGTGTCTCCAGAGGGGCGACCTGACGCTGCCCACTCTGGCCCGGCCCGTTCCCTTCTGGCGCCAGGGCTTACGACCGCCTCCTGAAACTTCACCCCGGTTCTTGGTGGAAGCAGTACCCTGCCTCTGGTTGGCCAGATAGTTGACCACCGCCTCGTATATCAGATGGTCTTTAACCGGGTAGGAAAACACTTCTTCTGGCAGGTTCATTTCCTGCACCGGTTTGCCGTTTTGGTCTAACACTTGTACTTTCATGGCACTCTCTTCACTCATGAGGTCTTGGTTTTGAAGGCGCTCTTCCTGACCAGGACAACCCCGCCGCTGGCTCCTGGCACCGCGCCTTCCACCACCAGCAGATTGTTCTCTTTATCGACCTGGATTACCTTCAGGTTACGAACGGTCACCCGGTCTCCACCCATCCGGCCACCCATCCTGGTCCCTTTCAAAACGCGCGAGGGAAAGGAGGAAGCCCCGATTGAACCCGGAGCCCGGTGGAACATGGAGCCGTGAGCGGCATCGCCGCCGGCAAAACCGTGCCTTCTGACTACGCCCTGAAAGCCTTTTCCCTTGCTGAGTCCGATCACGTGGACTTTCTCCCCGACTTCAAACAGGTCAACCAGGACCTGGTCGCCTTCCTTTATCTCCAGCGGCCCGTGATACTTAACTTCCTTAAGGACCTTTAGCACCGGGCTGCCGGATTTCTGGAAATGCCCGGCCTCGGGCTTTCTGGTTTTCTTCCTGGGCCTGTCTTCCACCAGCCCCAGCTGCAGTGCTTCATAGCCATCTTTTTCCCTGGTCTTCTTCTGAATAACGGTACAGGGCCCGGCCTTGATGATGGTCACGGGAATAACGTTGCCCTCTTCATCAAAGACCTGGGTCATGCCAACTTTTCTGCCGATGATACCTTCCACCATGGTCATTCTCCTGCGCCAAAGGCTTTGATTTCCACATCGATGCCGGCAGGCAGGTCGAGCTTCTGCAGTTCTTCAATGGTCTCGTTGCTGTATTCGCTTATGTCTATCAATCTCTTGTGGATCCTCATTTCGAAATGCTCTCTCGACCTCTTATCGACATGCGGGGAACGAAGAACGCAAAACCGCTGAATCCTGGTCGGAAGCGGAATGGGGCCGGAGACCTTGGCTCCGGTCCTTCTGGCCTTGATCACGATGTCCTTTACCGATTGGTCTAAAAGCCGGTGATCGAATGATTGCAGTTTAATTCTTATCTTTTCCATGGTCGTTCCTCGTTCTCCATATGATTAACCTTGTCCATTTCTATTCCAGGATTTCGGTGACGGTTCCGGCACCCACCGTCCGGCCACCCTCGCGGATGGCAAACCGCAGGCCCTTCTCCATGGCCACCGTGGTGATCAGCTCCACTTCCACGTTGGCGTTGTCTCCGGGCATCACCATCTCCACCCCAGCCGGCAGCTTCACCGTACCAGTCACGTCCGTCGTCCGAAAGTAAAACTGCGGACGATACCCGGTGAAAAACGGAGTGTGCCGCCCGCCTTCATCCTTGGTCAGAGCGTAAATCTGCGCCCGGAACTTCTTGTGCGGGGTGATCGAACCAGGCTTGGCCAGGACCTGTCCACGCTCCACCTCGTCCTTGCCTATACCCCTCAACAGGCAGCCAACGTTGTCTCCCGCCTGCCCCTGGTCCAGGATCTTCCGGAACATCTCCACCCCGGTCACCACCGTCTTCTTCGTCTCTCCAAACCCTACTATCTCGACCTCGTCTCCTACCTTAACTATCCCTCTCTCCACCCGGCCGGTCACCACCGTGCCACGACCGGTTATCGAAAAGACGTCCTCGATCGACATCAAAAACGGCTTGTCTATCTCCCGAACCGGCTCCGGAATGAAATCATCCAATGCCTTCATCAGCTCCCAGATCGGCTTGCCACCCTCTCCCTCAGGATCCGACAGAGCCTTGGTCGCACTACCACGTATCACCGGAGTCTTGTCCCCAGGAAATTCATACTTGCTCAACAGCTCCCTGACCTCCAGCTCCACCAGGTCCAGAATCTCCGGGTCATCCACCAGGTCCACCTTGTTGATGAAGACCACAATAGCCGGAACGTCCACCTGGCGGGCCAGCAGAATGTGCTCACGAGTCTGCGGCATCGGACCGTCATCGGCCGCCACCACCAGAATCGACCCGTCCATCTGGGCCGCTCCGCTGATCATGTTCTTGATGTAATCAACGTGTCCAGGACAGTCGATGTGCGCATAGTGCCGCTTGTCCGTCTCGTACTCCACGTGCGACAACGCCACCGTCAAAATCTTGGTCGCATCCCGCCGGAACATCTTGGCATCAGCCTTGGCCACCTCGTCGTACGGCTTAAACTGCGCCAGTCCCTTGGTCGATAACACCTTCGTGATCGCCGCCGTCAACGTCGTCTTCCCGTGGTCTATGTGCCCGATCGTCCCTATGTTAACGTGCGGCTTCGTCCTCGCAAATTTTTCCTTGGCCATCTCTTTTACCTCCTAGGAGCCAGGCAAAAATTTTTATAAAAGCCCAAGACCAGATTTGAACTGGTGACCCCGTCCTTACCAAGGACGTGCTCTGCCAACTGAGCTACTTGGGCTTAACTTCATTTCTTAGAAAGCGGGAAACGGGGCTCGAACCCGCGACATTCAGCTTGGAAGGCTGACGCTCTACCAACTGAGCTATTCCCGCATCAAAAATGGGCAGGGAAGGATTCGAACCTCCGAAGCGTTTCCGCAGCGGGTTTACAGCCCGCCCCATTTGGCCACTTTGGTACCTGCCCATACCAGTCTTCCCTATCAGGCCAGGCCTGCTCTCTATTTCTGAGCCAGCGAAGGGATTCGAACCCCCGACCCGCTGATTACAAATCAGCTGCTCTACCGGCTGAGCTACGCTGGCAATCATGCACAAATCGGAAATTTTCCTTATTTTTTCAAAAAATCTTCTATACTTATGTTTTTAATTGAAAAAAAGTTAAATTGAGATATAAATTTACAACGGGAATACTAACTTAATTTAATCTTTTTGTCAAGATACGGAAGATATTTATTTAATTTTTTGACCGGCCTGTCTCAGCCGTTGCGCTCTCTCCATAAGAACCCGATTAAACTCAAGGCTGAATATAATATACCTGGCCTTCTGGACCGGTGTCAAGCGGCTGAAGAGGAAATCCTCAAAAGCCTGCTCCCTGGCCTGGATATTATGCCTTAATTCCCTGATTTTCTGAACCCCGGCTTCAAACTCTTCATCGGTAGATTTTCCCGAATCAATTTTTTGCCTCAGGTTTCTGATCTCCAGGGCCAGCTGCCTCTGCAATTCAGCCTTCTCTTTTTCTGCCCTGTTAAGCTCTGGAAAGATGACCGCCGTTTGCTGCTCGGTAAGCTCCAGCACCTGGGTCATCCGCAGGGCCCTAAGCGTAACCAGGTTTCGCCTGAGATTCCCCTGCTGCATCTGACCGCGCGGCTCCTGCCCACTGGCCTTTTGTCCGGCCAAGAAAAAGGCTAAGCTCAGCCCAATAAGAGTTATTACCAATATTTTTTTAATCATAGCCCCTCCGATAGACCATTATTTTCTATCAGTAAATTTATATCACTATTGTTGTTAATTATTTGCTCTTGGTAATCTTCTGTATTAACTAGATCTTCTAAATTCAGGTACTTTGCTTCTTCAAAAATATTGTTAAGAATCTCCTCATTATATATTTCATTCAGACTTTCATCGCTATTGAGAGTCTGGGTCAGAGTAAGATAAGAATCCTCGAAAGACATCAGGGAAGCCAGGTCCAGGCCCTGATCTCTTTCCGCCGGTCTGTTAAAAACAAGAAGATATAAAACCGCAATCACCAGAAAAACTCCGGCAGCCCAGGCCGGGGCTAATTTCATGCCCCAGCTTTTGTGTTTGTGAATCCTGCTTTCAGCTTCGGCTCTGATCAAGCGCCCCCTGAGCTCGCCTTCCAGGACCGCCAGGTTTTCAGGCTCCACGGCCGGGAGCTTTCTGATTTCAGCCTCTATTCCCTTCAATTCTTCTTCATAAAAATGGCAGGCCTGGCAGGTTTTAAGGTGGGCTTCCAATTTCTTCTGCCCGGCCGGAGACAGAGTTCCGTCCATCCTGTCAGATATCAATTTCTGATAGTCAGCACACTTCATCTCATACCTCTCTTGTCCGTTCCAGATAAGGCCTCATTTTTTCCCTGAGCATTTTCCTGGCCTCGTGAATCTTCCAGGAAACTGTCCCTTCCGAACAGCCGAGCACCTCGGCTGCCTCGGAATGACTCAGGCCCTGGAACACCACCAGGGTAAAGGCCAGCTTATAATCCGCCGGAAGCTCAGCCAGGGCTTGTTCCAGTCTGGTTCTGAATTCCTCCCCCATCAATGTTTCTTCAGGAGATGCAGTCACGGCCAGACTGGAGTCGCTTGTATTTATTTCGTCCAGGTACTCCATTTTGCCTCTTTCCCGGCCTGACCTTTGAAGAAAATTAAGCGTCTCGTTGACCGCGATCCTGTACAGCCAGGTATTAAATCCGGACCTGGCCTTGAAATTCTTCAGCCCGGTGTAAGCCTTGAGCATGGTTTCCTGCATCAGGTCGGCGGTATCCTCGCGGTTCCCGGTCATCCGGTAAACCAACCGGTAAATCGGGACCTGGTAAGTCTTGATCAAGGTCATGAAAGCTTCCACCTCGCCCCGGCGGGCCCGGTTAACCAGATCCAGTTCCTGCTCTCTGTCTATCATCAGACCACAGTCAAGTTTAACCCGCCCGCCACCCCCAGTTCAACACAGCTTCAAACCTTCAATAATTTAGACAGATTCCAGCTAAGAAGCTTGGTGTTTCAGTACAATTTTTATTGCATTTAAATTGACTTAAAAAGGGCTAATTGGTAATATGATTTATCAATTCGGGTAAAAGGAAGTTTTCATGATCGAAAGATACACCCTGCCTGAAATGGGGGCCATCTGGTCAGAAGAAAACAGGTACCGTAAATGGCTGGAAGTGGAGCTGGCCGTCTGCCAGGCCTGGGCCCGGCTGGGCAAGATCCCACCCAAGTCGCTGGAAAACATCAGGAAAAAAGCTGCTTTTTCCGTCCAGCGGATCGAAGAAATTGAGAAGGTGGTCAAACATGACGTGATTGCCTTTCTGACTTCTGTGGCCGAACACATCGGTGATGATTCCCGCTTTGTTCATATGGGCTTAACTTCATACGATGTCGTGGATACCGCCCTGTCACTGCTGATGGTCGAATCCCTCGACCGGGTGGAAAAAAGGCTCCTGGAACTCAGGAAAATTTTGAAAAAAATGGCCCTCAAGTACAAGAAGACACCATGTATCGGCAGGACACACGGCGTCCATGCCGAACCCATCACCTTCGGCTTCAAGATCCTGGTCTGGTACGAGGAAACCAACCGCCACCTGAAAAGGCTCCAGGCCGCCAGGGAAACCATCAGTGTCGGCCGGATTGCCGGCTCGGTCGGCACCTACATTCATCTCGACCCCAGGGTGGAAAAATATGCACTCAAATCACTCGGTTTAAAACCGGCTCCGGTCTCGACCCAGGTTCTGCAGCGTGACCGCCACGCCGAGGTGATGAGCTGCCTGGCCCTCATAGTGACATCGCTGGAAAAGTTTGCCCTGGAAATCAGGCATCTTCAGAAAACCGAAGTCCTGGAGGTTGAGGAGCCCTTCACCCGCGGCCAGAAAGGTTCCTCGGCCATGCCCCACAAGAGAAACCCGGTGCGCTGCGAGCGGGTGGCCGGCCTGGCCAGGATTGTCCGCGGGAACCTCCAGGTGGCCCTGGAAAACATTCCGCTCTGGCATGAACGGGACATTTCCCACTCCTCGGCCGAAAGGGTAATCTTCCCGGATTCGTTCATCCTGACCGATTTCCTGTTGAAAGAGATGGCCGAAATAATTGGCAACTGGCACGTCTACCCGGCCAGAATGATGGAGAATATCCAGGCTACCCGGGGCTTGATCTTTTCCCAGGCGGTGATGCTGGCCCTGACCCGGAAGGGACTGAGCCGGGAGGAAGCTTACCGGCTGGTACAGAGCTGCAGCCTGAAGGCCTGGCAGGAAAACCTGGATTTCAGGGAGCTGGTTTCTTCAGACCCGGAAATAACCCGCCATCTCTCACCAGGGGAAATCGAGTCCTGTTTTTCTCTCGAGCCGTATCTTCAGAAAATAGACTTCATCTTTGAAAGGGTTCTGCGATGAAAGTAAGAATTCTGGTCTCGCTCAAGGAAAGCGTTCTTGACCCTCAGGGACAGACGGTACGAAACGCCCTGCACACCCTGGGCTATCACCAGGTCAAAGATGTTCGCCAGGGTAAGGTTTTTGAAATCGAGCTGGAAGGCCTGGACCGGGCCGAAGCCGAGAAAGTAATCCCGGAAATTGCCGACCGGGTGCTGGCCAATCCCATCATCGAAAAATTCAGCTGGGAAATACTGGAGGCCTGAAGGCCAGTAGGAGAAAGGATCCGAAGATGAAATTTGGAGTGGTCGTTTTCCCGGGTTCCAACTGCGATTATGATACTTTCCATGTCCTGCAGAATGTCATGGGCCAGGAAACTGTTTTTCTCTGGCATAAAGAACATGACCTGCGGGGAGTGGATTGCGTGGTCCTGCCCGGTGGTTTTTCCTACGGAGATTACCTTCGCTCTGGTGCCATCGCCCGCTTCTCCCCCATCATGCGCGAGGTTAAGAAATTCGCCGGTTCTGGAGGCCTGGTCCTTGGAATCTGTAACGGCTTTCAGATTCTTTTGGAAGCCGGGCTGCTTCCGGGGGCCATGCTCAGAAACAAGAATCTAAAGTTCCTCTGCCAGCACGTTCATATCAGAATCGAGAATAACCGGACGGCTTTCAGCAGTGCCGGCCACAGGGGCCAGGTTCTCAGAATACCCATTGCCCATTTTGACGGAAATTATTACGCACCCCCCGACCTCCTCTCCCAGCTTGAAAAGAACAAACAGGTTGTATTCCGCTACTGTGACGAAATTGGAAAACTGAGCGAGGAAGCCAACGTCAACGGTTCAGCCCACAGCATCGCCGGTCTAATCAACCACCAGGGCAACGTCCTGGGAATGATGCCTCACCCGGAAAGAGCTTCAGAAAAAATACTGGGCAGTGAGGACGGGAAAATAATCTTCAGGTCAATGATTGACTACCTGGAGAAAAAGAGGGGAACCGGAAAGAAAAAGGCGACCCGGGCCTTCAGGCCCACGGTTACCCCCCTTCCGCCCCTTATCGGGACTTTTTGAGGATACCATCATGATAGACGCAAAAACTCTGGCCGACCATAACCTGACCCGGGAAGAATACGAACTGATTGTCAACCTGATCGGTCGCGAACCCAACCTGACGGAACTCGGCATATTTTCGGTGATGTGGTCCGAACACTGCGGCTACAAGAGTTCCCGGGTGCACCTTAAAAAATTCCCGACCAGGGGCAAATACCTGATCCAGGGCCCCGGAGAAAACGCCGGGGTCATGGACATCGGCGACGGCCTGGCCGTGGTTTTCAAGATCGAATCGCACAACCATCCTTCTTACATTGAACCCTACCAGGGTGCGGCGACCGGGGTCGGTGGCATCCTGCGGGACATCTTCACCATGGGGGCCCGGCCGGTAGCCGTGCTTGATTCCCTGCGTTTCGGTCCTCTCGACCAGCCCGAGAACCGGTCCATAATGGACGGCGTGGTCAGCGGAATCTCCGGCTACGGAAATTCCTTCGGCGTGCCCACGGTCGGGGGCGAAGTTTATTTCCATGAATGCTATGCCCAGAACCCGCTGGTCAATGTTTGCTGCGTGGGGCTGGCCCGGAAGGATAAACTATTCCTGGCCAGGGCCCGGGGCGTGGGCAATGCCGTGATTTACGTCGGGGCCAGGACCGGGCGGGACGGCATACACGGCGCCACCATGGCCTCGGCCGAGTTCGGGGAAGAAACCGAACACAAGAGACCTAACGTTCAGGTGGGCGACCCCTTCAAGGAAAAGCTGCTGCTGGAGGCCTGCCTGGAAGCCATGGCCAGGGACCTCGTCGTCGGGATCCAGGACATGGGCGCGGCCGGGCTGACCTGCTCCAGCACCGAAATGGCCGCCAAGGCCGGGACCGGGATGGAAATCAACCTGGACCTGGTGCCCCAGCGCGAAGCCGGAATGAACCCTTACGAAATAATGCTCTCCGAATCCCAGGAACGAATGTTGATTGTGGCCGAACCGGAGAAGGTTGAAGAGCTGAAGAAGATCTTCACCAAGTGGGACCTGGAAGCTGTGGTCATTGGAAAAGTAACCGATGATGAACGGCTCAAGGCCTATTTTCATGGCCAGCTGGTCATTGACATACCGGTCAAGGCAGTGGTTGACCTTTGCCCGGCTTACCGTCGGCCGGCCCGGACGCCTGCCTTTCTGAGAAAGGTCACCAGGTTTCGCCTTCCCGAAATGCCCTCGGACCTCAACCAGGTTTTTCTCCAGCTCCTGGCTTCACCCAACATTTCAGACAAAGAATGGGTCTTCCGGCAGTACGACCATATGGTCCAGGTTAATACCATGGTGCTGCCCGGGGCCGACGCCGCCGTGCTCAGGCTCAAGGGCTTGAAGAAGGGCCTGGCCATGACCCTCGACGGGAACTCTCTCTACACTTACCTTAATCCCAGGCGGGGCGGCCAGATTGCCGTGGCCGAAGCCTGCCGCAACCTGGCCTGCGCCGGGGCGACACCGATCGGGGTTACCAACTGCCTCAATTTTGGCAACCCGGAAAAACCAGAAATCATGTGGCAGTTCAAACAGGCGGTGGAAGGAATTGCCGAAGCCTGCCGCCGGTTCGAAATACCGGTTACCGGTGGAAACGTCAGCTTCTACAATGAAACCGAAGGCAAGGCCATCTATCCCACGCCGGTTCTGGGAATTATCGGGCTGGTGGAAGACACCTCCCTGGTGCCCTCGGCTGGATTCCGTGGGGCCGGGGATGTAATCATTCTTCTGGGAGAAAATAAAGAAGAGCTGGGTGGCTCGGAATACCTTAGGCTCGTTTTTTCCGAAGAAAAAGGTCAGCCGCCGGCTCTCAATATCGAGAAGGAGAAAAGAGTTCAGGAATGCTGTCGACAGGCTATTCGCTCCGGACTGGTCAGGACTGCCCATGACCTTTCTGAAGGCGGGCTGGCCGTGGCCCTGGCTGAATGCTCATTCAAGGGTCCGCGACGGATAGGATTTCAGGTTAAGCTGGATGATCGGCTCAGGACTGATGCCCTGTTATTCGGCGAAAGCCAGTCCAGAATCATCCTGGTCGCCAGAAAAGATAAGGCCAGGAAAATTTTGGCCCTGGCCAGAAAGATGAAAGTAAGGGCCAGGATAATCGGCCGGACCGGCGGTCGGAAAATGGTCATCTGGCACCGGAAGAAAAAAGTTGTTGACCAGCCGGTGGAGCTGGGCTACCGGGCCTGGAAAAACTCCATTCCTGACTATTTCAAGGTTAAAAAGACCTGAGGGGGAAAAATGGCACAGGAATTATTCCGAAGCCCTAAGAAGAGGGGCCGGGTGGCGGTATTGCTTTCGGGCCGAGGCTCCAACTTCAGGGCCATTCACGAAGCCATGCTGGCCGGGAAGATTAACGCCGATATCGTGCTGGTATTCAGCAACAAGGCCGAGGCCCCGGGGCTGCAGACGGCCAGGGAGAGAGGCCTGGAAACTCTTCATCTGGACCCGAAGAGTTTCCCCACCAAAGAGGCCTACGATGCGGCCATCGTCGAAGAATTGAAAAAACGCCAGGTAGACCTGGTCTGCCTGGCCGGCTATATGAAAATAATCACGCCACTTTTCTGCCAGGCATTCAGGAACCGGATCATGAACATCCATCCGGCGCTTCTCCCCGCCTTCCCCGGGGTTGAGGCTCAGGCACAAGCCCTGGCCTACGGTGTTAAGGTTGCGGGATGTACAGTCCATTTCGTAGACGAAGGGGTGGATACGGGCCCGATAATCCTCCAGGCTTGTGTGCCGGTTTTGGAGAATGATACGGTAGAATCGCTTTCGGAGAGGATACTGGAACAGGAGCACGTGATTTATTCGAGGGCTGTGCGCCTCTTCGCGGAGGGAAGGTTAGTAATAGAAGGCCACAGGGTCAGGATCTTGGGTCAGGATCTACCATGAAAATCGGAGACCAAAGAAACAGGCATGAGACATGGGGATGTAAAAAGGGGGCGATACTACGTGGGTCAAGGTAGCCTGGAAAGTCCAGACGTAACCGTGAGAAGGGCCCTGCTAAGCGTTTCCGACAAGACCGGCCTTGTAGAGTTCGCGCAGGGGCTCAATAGTCTGGGCGTGAAGCTTATCTCTACAGGCGGCACCTATAATACTTTGAAGGATGCGGGCATACCTGTCACCCCGGTTTCACAGGTTACCGGATTTCCTGAGATCCTGGATGGGAGGGTAAAGACCCTGCATCCCAAGATTCACGGTGGGATACTTGCCATAAGGGGGAATGTGGAACATGAAAAGGCCCTCGCCTCCCTTGGAATTGAGCCGATAGACCTTGTGGTTGTGAACCTCTATCCTTTTGAGCGGACGGTTATGAGGGCGGGGGTCCCGCTCGAGGAGGCGACCGAGAATATAGATATCGGCGGCCCGTCTATGGTCCGTGCCGCGGCGAAGAATTTTGAAGGGGTAGGGGTGGTAGTGAATCCTGAACACTATCCCTTGGTCCTCGAGGAGCTTAGAGCTAGAGGCGGACTCTCTCGTGAAACCCGTATGAAGCTTGCTCTCGAGGCCTTCCTTCACACTGCCAGGTATGATGCGAATATCTATAGCTACTTGAGGCATACCGGATTTTCATCCCAAATCGAAGGAGAAGAGTTCCCGGAGTTCCTTGCCCTGTTTTTTGAAAAGGCCCTAGACCTCAGGTACGGGGAAAACCCCCACCAGAGGGGGAGTTTCTATAAAGAGCTCAATATGGCCCTTCCGAGCATAGCGACGGCAAGCCAGCTTCACGGCAAGGAACTCTCCTACAACAATATCCACGACGCCAATGCATGCCTTGAGCTCCTGGCGGAGTTCGACGAGCCCTGTGTTGTCGCCGTAAAGCACGCGAATCCGTGCGGGGTCGGGTGCGGCACAAGCATTCTCGAGGCATATAAAAAGGCCTATGAGAGTGACCCGGAATCTATTTTCGGCGGGATCGTGGGGACGAACCGGCCGGTGGATGCGAATACGGCTGAGGAGCTCGGGTCGGTA
>JABLWX010000057.1 GCA_013178315.1 Candidatus Aminicenantota bacterium | reverse complement strand
CCACCAGGGCCAGGTGGACGGCCTTTTCCTGCATTTGGAGCAGGACCTGTTCAATGCTGGCCAGTTCAGGCACGAACAGCGGCCGGCGCAGCAGCCGGCTCAGGTTGAATCCGGCCGGAGACTGCATCACGGGCAGGATGTCCTTGGCATGGACGATTCCCTCGATGTTGTCGAAGGAGCCCCGGAAGACAGGATAACGGGAGTAGCCACTTTCCTGGATGACCCTCAGTACTTCGGACAGGCCAGAATTGATTTCCAGGGCCCGGACCTGGGTGCGGGGCACCATGATTTCTTTTATCGGGCGCCGGCTGAGGTCGAGGACCCCGGCCAGCATTTTACGCCTGAAGCGAGACAGTCCGCGGGTCCCGGAGCTGATGACCAGCTTGATTTCTTCCTCGCTCAGATGCCGGGTGGCGGGGAAGCGACGACGCTCCTCTCTCGGCACAAACAGGCCGGTCAGAAGCGAAAAAAACCAGGTGAAGGGGTAAAAGATATAGTAGAAAAGCCGAATCGGGTGAATAAAAAGGCTGGTAGCCCGGAGGGGACGGTAGGCGGCAATGGTCTTGGGGGTGATTTCCCCGAATATGAGTATCAAAATGGTGGTGGTCAAGGTGGCCAGGACCACGGCCTGGTTGGGGTCTTGGGACAGCCTGACGAATATCGAGGTGGCGATGGAGGCGGCGGCCGTGTTGACCAGGGTATTCCCTATTAATATGGTGGACAGGAGTTCGCTCAGCCGGGCCAGCATCTTCCTGATGAGCCTGGCCCGTCCCGAGCCCTTCCGCTCCAGGTTTTCCAGGGTATAGGGATTGACCGAGAGGAACGCCGTCTCGGAAGAAGAGAAAAAAGCGCTTAAAACCAGAAACATAAGGAACAGGCCTATTTGAGTTAGCATCGGAGATAACTTATGAAGCGGAACCAGACTTCAGGTCCTTGAGGCACCCGGCCAGGCACTGGTCCAGCTTGGCGCTGATTTTGCTGGGGTGGAGGCCGGAGGAGGCGGCCAGCTCGCAGATGATCAGCTCCCGTGATTTCTCCAGCATCTTTTTTTCCCGGAAGGACAGGGGCTTGCTCTGGCTGAGCAGGAAAAGCATCTTGTAGACCTGGGCGATATCTTCCAGCTGGCCAGATTTCATCAGGTCAAAATTTTCCTTGTAGCGGTCCTTCCAGTCGGCGCTGATGTCCACCGAGCATTTCCTCAGGTACTGGAAGAACTTGTTGACGTTCTTCTGGGAGACCGGCCTTCTCAGGCCGATTTCGGCGGCGGAATTGCTGGGGATGACCACCAGGGTATTGTTGATGGCCAGGCGGATATAAAAGGTTCGGACCAGCTGCCCGTTGTAGGTCTCCTCCTGGATATCTTCTATTACTCCCAGGCCCTGGGCCGGATAGATAACCTTGTCACCTACTTTGAGCGAATGCATTTCATCTAAATTATAGTCTATCCTATTTTTATAGTCAAACCGGCTTGGGGGCGGGCCGGGCCTGAGGGCGGCTCGTAGCCGGTCAGAACCAGCCCGAACCCGGCCCAAAATTCCGGCTGGCGGGGGCACTTGACAGAACTGCTTGTCTTCGTTTAAGATACAAGCTTAAATCTGGTAGAGAGTGCCGACAATGAAGAGAACTTTTCAGCCGAATAACCGAAGAAGAAAAAAAACACACGGCTTTCTGGTCCGGATGAGCACCAAGGGTGGCCGGAAAGTCATTAAAAACAGAAGGGCCAAGGGTCGCCAGAAACTTGCGGTTTGATGGATGAGCGACTGAGACCTGTCGAGAGAATCCGCAGGAAAAAGGATTTTATTGAGTTATACAGGAAGGGCCGCCGGCTGAGAGGCAGGCATTTCCATCTGGTGTTTCAGCCGAACGGGCTGGAATATTCGAGGATGGCGGTAGTGGTCAGCCGGAAAATCGGAAAGGCCACCGTCCGGAACAGGCTGAAAAGACTATTCCGGGAGCTTTTCCGGAGAAATAAGATCTTGCTTCCCGGTCCTCTGGACCTGATTTTTATCGCCCAGAAGGATGCCGGCGAACGAAACCGGGAAGAGCTGACCGCGGATTTCATGGCGGTCCTGCAGAGACTGGCCTCCTGAACCTGGCTAAGAAAGACGGAGCTTCGGATGAAATATATTGCCCTCGGGCTGATCAGGGCTTACCAGCTTTTGATTTCGCCACTGCTTGGCCACAATTGCCGCTTCTACCCTACCTGTTCGGAGTATACCTACGGGGCGATCAAGAAATACGGCTTTCTGAAAGGCAGCTGGCTCGGTGGCAAGAGGCTCTTGAAATGCCATCCTTTCCATCAGGGAGGCGTTGACCCTATACCATAAGAGGAGATTATGGAAAAAAGACTGATACTGGCCATTTTCCTGTCGTTCTTGATCCTGTTTCTCTATCAACTGCTGTTCATAAAACCCAATAAACCGGCCCAGCCTATCCCCCAGCAGACAGCTGCGGTTGAAAAGGAAACCACCGGGCAGGTGCCCGAAAAACCCGGGGGAACGCCCCCGGCACCGGTTGACCGGCAAACCGCAGCGCCGGCCGAGGTAGTGGCGGCCGAGCAGGAAGAAACCATCACGGTTGATACCCCTCTTTATGAAGCCACCTGGAGTAACCGCGGCGCTGTTCTCAAGAGCTGGAAGTTAAAGAAACACCTCAAGAAATTACCCGGGCGGCAAGACCCCCGTCCGGAGCCGCTGGACCTGGTCCCGGAGAGCGCGGCCCAGCTTGGAGTCTATCCGTTGGCCCTTAAGCTCGACGACCAGGAGCTGGCCGACCGGGTCAACGGAGCCCTGTATAAGTTTGATGGTGGCAACCTGAAGCTCGGCCCGGGTGAGACGGCCAGCCTCATATTTGAGTATTCCGATGGGAATACCGTAAAAATCCGCAAGCAGTTCAGCTTCAACGGCCTGGACTATACCTTCGGGATCAAAATCAGCCTGGAGGTGGCCGGAAAGGAACTTGACCCGGTAATCCTCTGGGGGCCGGGTATCGGCTCTCCCAGCCCGGAAGAACTCAAGCAGAAGTTCAGTGCCAGCCGGGGAGCGGCCTTCCTGACCAACCGCGACCGGAAAGTTTTCCGGCTGCAGGAGAAGAAGATAACCCTGGAGAACGAGGCCGTCCGCTATTCGGGCCTGGACTGGGCAGCCTACGAGGAAAACTACTTTGCCGCCATCTTCCTTATGGACCCGCTTTCGAGCCAGGCCATGGTTTTCAAGAAGGAGAAGAGTGAGGAACAGCCCGACGGGAAAATCGCCGTTATCCCCTACTTCTACCTGGCGGTCAGCCATCCGCGGGAAGCCTTTCTCGGGCCCAAGGATTACGACCGCCTTAAAGCCTACGGCCATCAGGCCAAGAAAATTATTAATTTCGGTTTCTTCGGCGGCATTGCCGAGTTGCTGCTGGTGGCCACCAAGTATTTTCATAACCAGGTCGGCAACTGGGGCCTGGCCATCATCATTATGACCCTGATCATTAAAATAATTTTCTTCCCGCTGACCTACAGCTCGACCAAATCCATGGCCAGGATGGCCGAAATCCAGCCCAAGATTAAGGCCCTGCGGGCCAAGTACAAGCGGGCCAAGCAGGATATGGAGCAGCGGCGGCAGATGAACGAGGAACTGATGCGCCTTTACAAGGAACACGGCATCAACCCGGCCGGCGGCTGCCTGCCCCTGCTGATACAGATACCTGTTTTCTGGGGTTTCTTCCGGATGTTGGTGGTGGCCGTGGAATTCCGACACAGCCCGTTTGTTTTCTGGATAAAGGACCTGTCGGTAAGAGATCCTTATTACGTGACGCCAATTCTGATGGGTGTTACCCAGTTCATCTCCCAGAAGATGACACCTTCAACGGCCGACCCGGCCCAGCAAAAAATGATGTTGTTGATGCCCTTCATCTTCACCATTTTCTTCATGAATTTTCAGGCCGGGCTGGTCCTGTACTGGTTGACCAACAATGTTCTGCAAATAGCTCAGCAGGCCATCATGAACCGGATGATGGCTCGCAAGAGGGAGTCCGATGGAAAAAGAAGAAAAAAATAATCAGCCCAACCACAGCCAAGTTGTTGAAAAACAAGAATTTAAGGGCAGAAGCCTGGAAGATGCCCTGAGCCTGGCCGAGCACGTGATGAAGGTCCCCCGCGACCGGTTCAACTATGAAATCGTGACCGAAAAGACCAAGCTGTTCGGTCTGAAGAACAAGGAAATAGTCATCAGGGCCTGGCTCAAGAACGACGATGATTCCGGGGCGGTGGAGAATTTTCTAAGGAACCTGATGAAGGTTTTCCCGCTGGAACTCACCTACCAGGTAAAGAAGCGAGACCAGATGATTTACGTGGTCTTTGACGGTGAGGACCGCAAGCTTCTGCTAAAGAATGACGGAGCCTTGCTGCTGGCCATCCAGCATGTGCTGAACAAGATTTCCAACCAGAAGGTCCAGGCCGACTGTGAGTTCTTCCGGCGCCGGAAGGAGAAGCAGCTCAAGGAATATGCCCAGGAAGTGGCCCGGAAGGTCAAGGAAACGGGCCAGGAAGAAATTCTCGATTTCATGAACCCTTATGAAAGACGCATCATCCACATCGCCGTCAACCAGATTCCCGGGCTGACCACCGAAAGCCTGGGCGAAGGTTTCCTGAAAAAAGTACGGGTCTACCCCGTGGCCGACGACAGCCAGAAAAAGAAGATCGAACAGGAATGAGGACAGCCCGGGCTCGCATTCCGGTTTACTAACTCCATCTCTGCGATTAAAATTGTAATATGAACCAGACTCTGGAAGATACCATCATTGCCGTTTCCACGCCGGCCGGACACGGGGGCATAGGCATTGTCAGGTTGAGCGGGCCGGAAGCCCTGGCCATTGCCAGGAAAATTTTTTCTATCAAAGAGCCAGAGCCGGCCATCACCCCACGGAAGATGTGCTTCGGGTATCTTCTGGACGATGAGGCCCGGGAAACCCTGGATGCCGGTTATCTATGCTATTTCCCCGCGCCCCATTCGTATACTCGCGAAGAGGTGGTAGAAATTCATCTTCATGGCTCCCCTATTTTACTGAATGAAGCTGTCCGGCTGGGGATAAGGGCCGGGGCCAGGCTGGCTCATCCCGGAGAATTCACCTTTCGGGCCTACCTCAACGGCCGGATCGATATCATTCAGGCTGAAGCCATAAACGACCTGATCCGGGCCTGTTCCCTGGACCAGGCCCGAATTTCTTTTAAGCAGATGGAAGGAAGCCTGTCCAGGAAAATTGCCGGGGTCAGGGAAAAAATCGTTGAGCTGCTGACGCTGGTGGAGACCAGCCTGGAGTTTCCGGATGAAGAAATAGAAATAAACCCCGGACAGATCAGAAAGGTTCTCGGGGAATTAATCAACGAGCTCGGCCGCCTGGCCGGGAGTTATGAACAGGGCCGGGCCCTTTTGGAAGGCCTGACCGTGGCCATCCTGGGGAAGACCAACGTCGGCAAGTCCACCCTGTTTAATGCTCTGCTGGAAGAGGAAAGGGCTATCGTCACCCCCTACCCCGGGACCACCCGGGACTTTATCAGGGAAAATATCCAGGTTGATGGCGTTCTGATCAAGCTGGTGGACATGGCCGGGTTCGGCCAGGCCAACCACCCGGTGGAGGAAGAAGGAATTATCAGGGGCCAAAGGCTGGCTGAAAAAGCCGACGGGCTGCTGGTGGTTCTGGATGCTTCCAGGGAAGAAACCGCGGAAGATTTTAACCTCCTCGAGAGGTTCAATGACAAGAAAAAGTTACTGGTTTTTAACAAATCCGACCTGGAACCGGTTATCAACCGGCAAAAAATCCTTAATTCCTGTCCCGGGGTGGACTGGATTGAAATCTCGGCCCTGACCGGGAAAAACCTGGACCAGCTCAGAAAAAAGATGCTCGAAACCTTTGCTCCCCGGCTTGAAAAGCAGGAAGAAATCATCCTCCACCAGCACCAGAAGGTTCTGGTTGACAGAATAAAGAGCAGCCTGGAGAGCGGGTTGAAGCTGCTGGATGAAGGTGCCGGGGAAGAGCTGGTGTCCGAGGCGATCAGGGAAGCTCTTCCAGCCATCGGGCAGCTAACGGGGGAAATAAAGAGCCAGGAAGTGCTGGACCAGATTTTCAGCCGGTTCTGCATAGGAAAATGAGCCAGGAAAGATTTGCCGAGGAATACGAGGTGGTGGTCGTGGGGGCCGGGCATGCCGGCTGCGAAGCGGCCGCGGCCTCGGCCCGGATGGGAGCCTCAACCTGCCTTATAACCATTAACCTGGAAACCATAGCCCAGATGTCCTGCAATCCGGCCATAGGCGGGCTGGCCAAGGGTCACCTGGTCAGGGAAATTGATGCCCTGGGCGGATTGATGGGCCTTCTGGCCGACGAGGCCGGCATTCATTTCCGCCTTCTGAACAGAAGCCGGGGCGGGGCGGTCCAGGGCCCGCGGGCCCAGTGCGATAAGGCTGCCTACCGCCTGACCATGAAGAAATGGCTGGAAGAAACCAGGAACCTCAGGCTGCTCCAGGCAGTCGTTACCCGGTTGATATTTGATGGGGACAGGGTAACAGGCGTTATCTGCCAGGACGGAACGAAAATAAAAGCCGGGGCAGTAATCCTCACCCCGGGGACTTTCCTTAACGGGCTCATTCATATTGGACTGAACAGCTACCCGGCCGGCAGGGCCAACGAACCCCCAGCAATCGAGCTGGCCCAATCTTTGAGAGAGTGCGGCTTTAAGGTCCTGAGGCTTAAGACCGGTACCCCGATGCGCCTTGACAGGAACAGCATAGACTGGGAAAAATTCAGGCCGCAACCCGGGGATGACGACCCGGTGCCTTTTTCCCTGAAGACTACAAGGACGCTCAAGAATCTGGTTATCTGCTATGTGGGATACACCAACGAGAGGACCCACCAGGTAATCAAGAAGAACCTGGATAAATCCCCCCTTTACAGCGGCAAAATTAAGGGAATTGGCCCCAGGTACTGTCCCTCCATTGAAGACAAGGTGGTGAAATTCCCCCACCACCCGCGCCACCAGTTTTTCCTGGAGCCGGAGGGCCTGAACACTTCTGAGATTTATATTAACGGTTTGTCTTCCAGCCTTCCCTATGAAGTCCAGAAGGAAATATTGCAGAGCATCCCCGGTCTGGACCAGGCCAGCATCCTGAGGCCAGCTTATGGCATTGAGTACGACGCGGTTTCCCCGGCCGAGCTGAAGCCCACCCTGGAAACCAGGAGGTTTAAGAATTTATTTCTGGCCGGGCAGATAAACGGAACCTCGGGATATGAGGAAGCGGCGGCCCAGGGACTTGTAGCCGGAGTGAACGCCGTCCTGAATCTCAGGGGCCGGGAACCATTTATCCTGGGCAGGCACGAGGCCTATATAGGGGTGCTGATAGACGACCTGATTTCGCTCGGGGTGGATGAGCCTTACCGGCTTTTTACTTCCCGGGCTGAATATCGACTCAATTTAAGGATAGATAATGCTGACCAGAGGCTTTTGCCCTATGGTTTCAAGCTGGGGCTGGTCAGCGAGCAGGATTACCAGAATTTCCTGAAAAAACAGGAGAAAATAAAAAGAGTAATGGATTTATTAGGCCGTGAAAAACTCAAAGATGAGAAAGGAGAGTCTATCCCGGCCGTCAATTACCTGAGAAAGCCGCGTATAAGCTGGGAAATGCTGTTAGAAAAAATAGAGGTTCCGTTCGAGCTCAACCCGGAAGAAATAAGGTTTATTGAGTCCGAAATTAAGTATGAAGGCTACTTGAGAAAGCAGGAGAAAGAGGTCGCCAGGATAATGAAGCTTGATAACCTGCCCGTTCCCCGGGATGTAAATTACCGGGAAATCCCGGGCCTGACCAGGGAACAGGTGGAGAAATTAGAAAAAAACAGGCCAGAAAACATCGGCCAGATTAAAAAAATCTCTGGAATTACGCCAGCGGCTGTCTATAATATTTATCTATATCTTGAGGTCATCAGGAAAAAGGGCCTCGGGAATAATGTTCCACGTGGAACATGCGAGCCAGATGAATAAGATTATTGCTGTAGCCAATCAAAAAGGCGGTGTGGGCAAGACCACTACCACCATCAACCTCGGGGCCTCCCTGGCCCTGAAGAACCTGCGGGTTCTAATCGTGGACCTCGACCCTCAAGGCATGGCCACGGTTGGTCTGGGCCACCCCAAGGAAAAAGGCAAAGGGATTTACCAGGCCCTGCTCAACGGGCAGGATGTTATGCAATGCCTGGCTAAAACAGCGCTGGATAATCTTTTCCTGTGCGGTTGTTCACCAGAACTGAGCGGGGCAGAAGCCGAGCTTTACCAGATAGAAGGCCGGGAAAAACGGCTGAAAGTTGCCCTCCAGGAAGCCAGGAAACTGTTCAATTTTATCCTGATAGATTGTCCGCCTTCGCTGGGTTTCCTGACCATCAATGCCCTGTCGGCGGCCGATTCGATTCTGATCCCGGTTCAAGCCGAGTTTTTCTGCATGGAAGGAATTCCCGACCTGTTCCATACCCTGGACATGGTCCGGACCTATTTCAACCCGCAGCTATACATAGAAGGCATTCTCTTGACGATGTTTGACGAGAGAACTAATTTAGCCAGGCAGGTGGCCGACGAAATAAAAAATTCGTTGCGAGGGGTGCTCCTCAACACCATAATACCGAGGAGCATCAGGCTGGCTGAGGCTCCCAGCTTCGGGAAACCGGTAATCATCTACGACCCGAAATCGAAGGGGGCCGAAGCCTACATGAATCTGGCAGAGGAGTTGATGAAGAAATGACCAAGAAAGCACTGGGAAAGGGACTGGGGGCCTTTATTCCCGAAGAATTTGGAATCCTTAAAGAAGACCGTTATGCTGAGGTGGAAATAGACAAGGTTCAGCCGAATCCTCAGCAACCACGGACCATTTTTGACGACCAGTCTATTGAGGAACTGGCTCGTTCCATCAGGGAAACCGGAATAATACAGCCGGTCCTGGTGGTGCCCGAGGATGATTATTACCGCATAGTGGTTGGCGAGAGGAGATGGCGGGCTGCCCGGAAAGCTGGCCTGCGCTCCATCCCGGTGATCATCAGAAACCTCACCAAAGATAAGCAGCTTGAGATTCAGCTGATAGAAAATATTCACCGGGAGGACCTGAATCCGCTGGAAATTGCCCAGGCTTTTCAGCAGTTAAGCTCAGAGCTCGGGCTAACCCAGCAGGAAATCGCCGATAGGGTTGGCAAGGACCGGGCTTCTGTGGCCAACTACCTGAGGTTGTTGAAACTTCCAGAGGAAGTAAAAAATTACATACTGGAAGGAAAGCTGTCCATGGGGCAGGCCCGGGCCATACTGGCCCTGGAAGAAACCGAGCTGCAGCAGCAGGCAGCTCGGCTGGTGGTCGAAAAACAGCTATCGGTCAGGGAAACAGAAAAGCTGGTTCAGAGATACAGGGAGAAACCGCCTCGGGCCCAGAAGAGCCTGGAGGACCCCGACCTGAGAGCCGTTGAAGAAGAGCTGGTCAGGTTTCTTGGGACCAAGGTAACCATCTCCGGCAACCGCAACAAAGGCGCAATCAGGATATTTTATTTTTCTCTGGACGACCTCAACCGCATTTATGATAAGATAAAAGGAGCGAAAAAATGAAAGAAAAAGAAAAAGGGAGAGAAATCGTGGAAGAATCCCGTCTGGCCGGTCTGATTGATCACGGGACCGAACTTAAAGGCGAATTGAATTTCAAGGGCTCTTTTCGGATAGAAGGTTATTTCCAGGGCAAGATCTTTTCTGACGCCATGCTGATAATCGGCGAAAAAGGTAAAGTTGAGGCCGATGTTAAAGTCGGCCAGCTTATCATAAACGGAGAAATAAGGGGAAATCTCCAGGCCAGAGAAAGAATTGAGGTCCATAACCGCGGCCGGGTGTATGGCTCGCTGATTACGCCACGCCTGGTGGTGGAAGAGGGAGCCTACCTGGAAGCCAGCTGTCAGACCACCGAGGTTTCCGTCACTCCTCAAGAGACCACGGGAGTCAAGCAGCAGGCCTGAAGTCCCGGCCGGTTGACGACCATTGCCATTTCCTGGCCCTGCCAGTTAATCAAATAAGGCGAGCTGTTCAGTTCCATCGGGCCCTAATATATGAATAACCGTTCATATGTTAAGGAGAATTAGAACTGCTGATATATGAATGAGTGTTCATATATTAGACCGCCTTCAATCACCTGATATATGAATATGTATTCATATGTTAGCCGGCCGTGCCCCCTTGCCGGGAGCCTTGATTAACTCGTGGCGACGGCTGTAGCTCGCCCGGGCCGGCCAGCGGCGCTTGAAATTCTTAAAGTGCTTGCAGGCCGAGCACGGTGTTTAGTTAATTTATGGTCTCTTGACGTCACCACCGAGCTCCTTCGCCTGCGTTTAATTATCGTTGTTGTCGGACTTATAGCGTAAATTTTATGGGGAAAAATGACCACGCGGAGGTTCCCCGCGGCGAGAATTAAAAGCCGGTGAGGGGCCCGGGTCTTTTGAAAATGGCTTTCCGGGTAAAGAGCTCCGTGCGGCTTTCGGTCCTTTGCCAGGCTAACAGCCCGGCCTGGTTGCCATAAAAAGGATGTCTTTCTTAATATTTTCAGCCCGCGAGTTCTGGTGCCCTTGCCCGGTTGCGACTCGGGGCGGTTAAGACTGGGCCAGATGGCAATAAGTCATGTTTTTAACTCGGGTCCTGGATATTGCCAGATTTGGGCAAGGATCTCCGGGGCGAAGGTTGAGCGGCGGAGAGAATAGTTTTATAATCAATGTCAAATAATCACGGAAAGAAGACCGAGATGAGTAAGTTTATATTCGTAACCGGCGGTGTGATTTCTGGCCTGGGAAAGGGGATTGCTGCAGCTTCCATCGGGCTCTTACTGGAATCCCATGGATATAAAATCACCCTGCAAAAATTTGATCCCTACCTCAACGTCGACCCCGGCACCATGAGCCCCTTTCAGCACGGTGAAGTCTATGTCACCGATGACGGGGCCGAAACCGACCTGGACCTCGGGCACTACGAGCGCTTCACCTCCACCCGGACCAGCAGGCTTCACAACTGGACGGCCGGCAAGATCTACGAAGCCATCATCAGAAAAGAGAGAAGGGGAGACTACCTCGGGAAGACCGTCCAGGTGATTCCACATGTCACCGACGAAATCAAGAACGCCTTTTACTCGGTGGCAGGGAACAATGATATCGTCATCGTGGAAATCGGCGGAACGGTGGGCGACATCGAAAGCCAGCCTTTCCTCGAAGCCATCAGGCAGATGAGGCTGTCCCTGGGCCTGGAAAATACCCTGTTCATCCACCTGACCCTGGTTCCTTACGTTGGAACCTCGGGCGAGCTCAAGACCAAGCCCACCCAGCATAGCGTCAAGGAGCTGCGGGCCATCGGTATCCAGCCGGACATTCTGCTCTGCCGGAGCGACCGGGAATTGCCGGCCGATATCAAGGGCAAGATAGCCCTGTTCACCAACGTCCCGCTGGAAGCGGTCATCACCGCCGTGGACGCGCCTTCCATCTACGACATTCCGCTGAACTTCGCCACCGAAGGCCTTGACCGGATCATACTGAAGAAGCTGTCCCTGGAGGCCAGGCAGCCTGACCTCGGGCGCTGGCAGGAGCTGGTCTGGCGGCGGCATCATCCGGAAGGTGAAGTCAACATTGCCATGGTCGGGAAATACATCGGGCTTCATGATTCATACCTGAGCCTGTACCAGGCACTGGACCACGGGGGGTTGGCCAACCGGGTCCGGGTAAACATCGACTGGATTGAAGCCGAGGACCTGGAGCGGGGCCAGCCGGCCCGGATTCTCAGGAACAAGGACGGACTTCTGGTGCCTGGCGGATTCGGTCAGCGCGGGGTGGAGGGAAAAATCAAGGCCATCCAGTATGCCAGGGAAAAGGGCCTGCCCTTTTTCGGCATCTGCCTGGGCATGCAGTGTGCCACGGTGGAGTTTGCCCGCCACGTGGCCGGCCTGAAGGGCGCGCACAGCGAGGAATTTGACGAACGTTCACCGCACAAGATTTTCCGCCTGTGGCGGTTGCTGCGAAAAGATTCCGACCTGGGCGGGACCATGAGGCTGGGGGCTTATAATTGCCTGCTTAAAAAGGGCACCCTGGCTTACAACATATACAGGAGCGAAGCCATCAGCGAGCGCCACCGCCATCGCTATGAGTTCAATCCCGAGTACGAAAAACCACTCACCGCAGCCGGCCTGGTGGTTTCCGGGAAAAACCCGGAGCATGGCCTGGTGGAAATAATTGAATTGAAGAAACATCCCTGGTTTCTCGGCTGCCAGTTCCACCCGGAATTCAAGTCGCGGCCGCTGGAGCCGCATCCGCTGTTCAGCTCTTTTATCCGGGCGGCCTATCGCTTCAGAAAAAAGAAATAAGCCAGATTGTGGCATGGCCCACTAACTAATAGATAATAAAAGAGATAGAAAAATGCTTAGGCTTCTGACCAGGTTGCGTAATTCTCTTCAAGCCAGACGGGCCCGGAAGGTGAGCCTGGTCCTGATGGACGTCGATGGCACGCTCACCGACGGGACGATTTATGTGCTTCCGGACGGCGAGGAAATTAAAGCCTACCACGTTCATGACGGCCTGGGCATCTTCCTGGCTCACCTGGCCGGGCTCAAGACCGGGATAATAACTGGCAAGACTTCTCGCGCCCTGGAAATCAGAGCCAGCCGCCTGGGCCTCCAGGAACTCCATCAGGGCATACTGGATAAGAAGAAAGTTCTCCTGGATATTGTCGAGCGACATAACCTTGACCTGTCCGAGATAGCCTTTATCGGGGACGACCTGGGAGACCTGGAAGTGATGAGGATGGTGGGCTTCCCGGTGGCCGTGGCCGATGCTCACCCGGCCATAAGAAAAGCGGCCAGGTACCGCTGCTCACGGCCGGGTGGCCGCGGGGCCGTCCGCGAGGTTATTGAATTCATACTCAAAGCCCAGGGACGCTGGAAAGAGCTGGCCGCCCGGGCTGCGGACATAAAAAGAAGTTCACAAACTCAATAAAAATATAATAAGCTATCTGTGCAGGCGCCGGAGGAGTGAATGAAAGTCAGGAAGGAAATATTTCGTGAGTACGATATCAGGGGAGTGGTCGGGGAAGACCTGACTCCGGAGCTGGCCACGGTCATCGGCCGGGCGGTGGCCAGCAAGGTTCAGAAAGCCGGGAAGAAGGAAGTGGCCGTCGGCCGCGATTGCCGGCTCAGCTCGCCCGCTTTGGCCCAGGGTCTGACCGAAGGCCTGCTCTCTTCTGGCTGCCGGGTGGTGGACCTGGGGGTGGTGCCCACCCCGCTCGTCTATTTTTCCGTTTTTTACAAAAAGATGGAAGCCGCGGTGATGATTACCGGCTCCCACAACCCGCCCGAGTTTAACGGGTTCAAGGTCATGGTCGGTGAAGAAACGTTATACGGAGAGGGCATCCAGGACCTTTACCGGATCATAGAAGCAGAAGATTTTTTAAAGCCGGCTGGCCGCGGCAGCCGCAGCGAGTATAATCCCATTCCTGAATACATCGACTACGTGGCCTCGCAGGTCAGGCTGGCCAGGCCGGTCCGGGTGGTGATCGACCCGGGCAACGGCACGGCCGGCCCGGTGGCGGCGCCGCTCTTCCGCCGGCTGGGAGCCGAGGTCATCGAGCTTTATACCGAGATGGATGGCCGTTTCCCCAACCATCATCCCGACCCCACCCTGCCCGAAGCCCTGAAGGATTTAATAACCACGGTAAAAGACCGCGGGGCCGAACTGGGCATTGCCTACGACGGTGATGCCGACCGGCTCGGGGCCGTGGACGATACCGGCCAGATCATCTGGGGCGACCAGTTGATGATCATTTTTGCCCGCGACCTGCTGGCCAGCCACCCGGGAGCGGCAGTCATTTCCGAGGTCAAGGCTTCGCAGGTCCTGTACGATGAAATCAGGCGACTCGGCGGCCGGCCGATAATGTGGAAAACCGGGCATTCGCTCATCAAGAAGAAAATCCGTGAAGAGAAGGCATTGTTAGCCGGGGAGATGAGCGGGCACATTTTCTTCGCCGACCGCTGGTTCGGTTTTGATGATGCCATCTATGCTTCATCCAGGCTGCTGGAAATAGTTTCCCGCTCCGACCGCAAGCTTTCCCGGTACCTGGCCGACCTGCCCCGGACCTACAATACCCCGGAAATAAGGATCTATGCTTCCGATGAAGTTAAGTTCAGGATAGTGGAAATGGTCAAGGAAGCCCTGAGCCAGCGTCCCGGGGTAAGGCAGATCATAGACATTGACGGAGTCCGGGCCGTGTTCGACCGGGGCTGGGGCCTGCTGCGGGCCTCCAACACCCAGCCGGTCCTGGTGCTCCGCTTTGAGGCCTCCAGCCCGGAAGACCTGGAGAGGATTCGTTCTGAAGTTCACGGCGTCCTGGAAGGGGTAATAAGAAAGCTCAATGCCGGGTAAGGCAAGTTGAGCCTTAAGATAGGCTTAAAGGGAGAGATAGAAGTGGCCGGAAAAAAATCAAACAGAAAAAGCAACCGGAAGAAACTGGACCTGAGGGTGGTAATCCTGGCCGGCGGCAGCGGCACCAGGTTCTGGCCTCTCAGCCGCCAGCAGAACCCCAAGCAGTACCTGAAAATCATAAGCGAGAAATCTCTGATAGAGGAAACGGTCAGCCGCCTGAAGGGCCTGGTACCTCCTTCCAGGATATATACCATTGCCGTGGCCGAGCAGACCAGGATTTTGAAGCGGTTGCTGCCCCGGTTGCCGGATAATAATTTTTTGCTGGAACCGGAGGCTCGCAACACCGCGCCCTCCCTGGTCCTGACCACGGCCAGCCTGTATCTTAAGAACCCGGAAGCCGTGGTCATTGCCCTTCCGGCCGACCATTTTATCAAGGACGTCGATGAGTTCAGGAGAAAATTAATTCTGGCGGCCGAGGCCGCTTACCGTTTTAAGAAGATAGTGATGTTCGGGATCCCGCCGGTTTCTCCGGCCACCGGCTATGGCTACATCCACGTCTCCCGCAACCAGCGCCAGGAAATAAACGGGGAAAAATTCTACCAGGTCAGGGGTTTCCGGGAAAAACCCGACCTGCCCACCGCCCTGGAGTTCATGCAGTCGGGTGAATATTACTGGAACAGCGGCATCTTTCTCTGGCGGGCCGATACCTTCGCCGAAAACCTCAGGGATTACGCCCCGGAAATGTTCTCGGCCTGGATTAAGCTACTGCCGGCGCTGAGAAGGAACGACCGGCAGGAAATCCGCCGGGTTTTCATGGAAATTCCGGCCCTGTCCATAGACTATGCCCTGATCGAAAAAATCTACGGCTCGCTGATGAGCCCGGGAGATTTCGGCTGGTCGGACCTGGGCTCCTGGAGCGCTCTTTACGATTACCTCCCGGAGGATGAAGACTGCAATGTTTCCCGGGGCCGGCTTCTGCCCCTGGAGGCCAGGAATTGCCTGGTCTTCAACCCGGGCCGGCTGACCGCCCTGATCGGGGTGGAGAACCTGATCGTGGTCAATGCCGGTGATGCCCTGCTCATCTGCCGCAAGGACCAGGACCAGAAGGTTCGCGAGCTGGTGGAAAAGCTGAAGAAAGATGGCCCGGAATATCTGTGAGCCAGTAACAAAATAAATCAAATGATAAGCGGGGAAAGGGAAGTTCCTTCCTCACCTGCGTTTTCTGCCTCTGTTCAGGCGCAGGGCCCACGGATGTTCGCCCTTCGCCGGAATAGCTCTATTGAGATTTAGAGAAGTGTTTCCCGGCCCGAATCCCGATTAAGATTATATGTACCAGATTACCCCCCCGTTATGGGCTAAACCTGATAAGTTTGCCCCAGAGCCAGTAAGAGGTTAGGTGCGGTTTCCAGAATCATGAGAATATAGTCTCACCCTGCCTTCTGCTCCAAATCGGCCGGGTATTTCAGGTAATTTTCTTCCCAGACCGGGTCCAGCAGAGCTGCCACCTTCCGGTCATATTCCACCAGCCCCTGGTAATATTCTGGGTCAGCCAGGGCCTCGGCGGCATTGTCGTCGATGGGATGGGGGTGGTGTTTCTGCAAGAGAGGGTAGAGGTCAACGAAGTGGTCGCGCATCGGGCAGGGCATGATCCAGTTCCTGACCGGGCCATCCACTGCCAGGTTCTTGCCGTAGCCGTAATCCCTCTGCCATTGCCTGAGGTCGGCGAAGAAGGGATGGGCCCAGACGTCGATCAGGTTCTTACCCTGGCCATAGATTTCATAAATGTTGACGGGAGAGTAGGGGACAAAAACGCAGGGGGTTACTGTTCCGTCCCAGTTTACCACCAGGTAACCGCCCGAACGCCCGGCCGAGATACAACCGTGGGTGGACGTGCCGCTGTTCCAGAAGTCAATCAGGAAAATGTGCCGGTTATAGACCAGCTCCCAGGCCCGCCGGTACAGGCGCAGCCGCTGTTCGGGTGAGGGCAGCAGGTCCAGGGTGAAGGCCCGGCCGATGGGCATGTACTGAAAGACCCAGGCGAAATGCACACCCTGCTGGTTGAAGTAAAAATCTATAACCTCGTCCGAAAAAACCTCCTCGGCGTTGTTCCTGGTTACGGTCACCGAGATGCCGTAAAAAACTTTTTCTTTCCGGAGATGGTCAAAGGCCTGCAGGATGCGGTCGAAGACGCCGCGGCCCCGCCTTTTGTCGGTTGATTCCCGCAGGCCCTCGACCGAGATGGCCGGCATTATGTTCCCGGCCCGGGCCATCCTTCTGGCCATGTTCTCGTCGATCAGGGTCCCGTTGGTATACATCAGGAAGAACGTGTCGCCATGTTTTTCCACCAGGTCCATCAGGCTGTGACCTTCATCTTCATAGAGCAGGGGTTCGCCGCCGCTGATTACCAGGAACTTGGCCCCCCACAGTTCCTTGGATTCGGTGGCCAGGCGGTCCAGTACCGGCCAGGAGAGCTTTATTTCCGTCCGGTCAGAGTCGGCATAACAGCCGATGCAATAGAGGTTGCATTTCTTGGTGGGGCTGATGAGCAGGAAGCCGGGAGGATTGACCCCGAACTGGTTGCGGAACTTTTCCCTTATGGGGATTTCTCCTTCCTTGATGATGGCATCACCGATCAGAATATTCAGCAGTTTCTGGACGGTTTGAGGTGACAGGCGGTCTTCGATGATGGCCCGGCTGACGGTCCTGAGAATGGCAATACCCATCTCGGCCCGGTCGCGGACAGCCCCTGGCGGCTTGTTACCCCTGGCCATGGCCAGCTGGGTATTCTTGCGCAACTGCTTTTCCCAGGAATTGGCCAGCAGGTAAGCGGCCGGTTTTATGGTTTTTAGCACGGGGATGAACCTGGAGATGGTTCTGAGCTTGGCCGCCCTGGCCTGCCGGCGACGGTAGGCGCGCTCTCTTTCGGTAGTCATGGAGTAGCCTCCCCTCAACCGAAAGGCAAAGCGGTTGAGTTATTAATAATTATGAAATTAAAACCCTTACCCCTGACTACATATCAAATAATATGATTTTTAAGGGTGCTGTCAAGTTTTGATGTCGGGCACTCAGGCCGGGCCCGAAGAAGAATACCTGGGCTGACCAGATTTAACCGGGGGAATTTTTTAAAGCACTGAATTACAATAAGTTAGAAGGACAGACAGGGCCAGGACGATTTGCCAGCTAAACAAGATTCCCGGAAACCACAGGCGAAACCCGGGCCGATATTATTCTCCTGATAGTTCTGAAGTGCGAGCAGCATCTAGTTGATGACAGGCCTGGCAACCAGAATTACCGGGCGTTCAGATGCCGGTTCTGCAGCTTGGAGTGTTGCATTCCGTAGGCAAAATATATCAGAAGTCCGGCGGCCAGCCAGGCGGTGAACCTCAGCCAGGTCAGGGCTGGCAGGCTGGCCATCAGGTAGAGGCAAAAGCCTATGGTCACCAGCGGAGTGAACGGCACCAGCGGTGTCCGGAACTTCCTTTCCACCTGGGGCTGGGTGTGCTTCAGGACGATGACCCCCACCGAAACCAGGATGAAGGCGAACAGGGTGCCTATGTTGCAGAGCTCGATAATAACCCCCAGGGGGAAGAAGCCGGCGATGATGGCCGTCAGGGCCCCGGTTATCCAGGTGCAGGTGGCCGGGGTGCGGTGCACGGGATGGACGCGGGAAAAAACCTGGGGCAGCAGACCATCCCTGGCCATGACCATGAATATCCGGACCTGGCCATAGACGGTTATCAGGAGGGTGGAAATCATCCCGATGATGCCGCCGGTGGCCACCAGGGCTCCGCCCCAGCGGATGCCAATCCTGGCCAGAGCGGCCGGCAGGGCATTGCCCACGTCTATATCCTTGAACGGTACCAGGCCGGTCAGGACAAAGGCCACGCCCACGTAGAGCACAATGACCACGGCCAGGCAGAGCATCAGCCCGAGAGGAACATCTTTCTTGGGGTTTATGGTTTCTTCGGCGGCTGTGGAAACGGCATCAAACCCAATGTAGGCAAAGAATATGATGGCTGCCCCGGCCATGATACCTTTCCAGCCGAAGGGGGCAAATGGCGTCAGGTTGCTGAAATTGACATGACTTATGCCCAGCACGATGAACAGCACGATGACCGTAATTTTCAGAACCACAATAATATTGTTGGTGATAGAGCTTTCTCTTATTCCCAGGTAAAGGATCCAGGTGATAAGCAGGGTTATCAAGATGGCCGGCAGGTCGACGATGCCCCCGGCCAGGGGAGTCAGGCAGAGGGCCCTGGGCAGTTTCACCCCCAGGTTTTCCAGCAGCCCGATGAAGGTGGTTGACCAGCCGGAGGCCACGGCGCTGCCCGAGACCAGGTATTCCAGCATCAGGTCCCAGCCGATTATCCAGGCGATAACTTCTCCAAAGGCGGCGTAAGAATAGGAATAGGTGCTCCCGGCCACGGGAAACATGCTGGCCAGCTCCGAGTAAGTCAGGGCGCACAGCCCGGCCGTAATGGCGGCGATGATGAAAGACAGGAGGACGCCGGGGCCGGCCAGGTGGGCTCCCTGCCCGGTGGCCACGAAGATTCCCGTGCCCACCACCGAGCCTATGCCCAGGGCAGCCAGGTCCACGGCTCTCAGGCTCTTGCGGAGCTGGGTATGTTCGGAAGCTTCCTGCAGGTCTTCCGGCCTTTTCTTGACCCAGAGGTTCATCGGGCTTCTCCTTGCGCGGTCAAAAATGCTTTAAGTGTTGAATAATACTCATCCTGATTTCGTTTGACAAGAAAAAAGATAAGTAATAAATAAAAAATTGGAGTCATTGAATGAATAGAAAGAGGGAAGAGAAAAAAGACCTCTTTCGTCATAAATAGAGGCCTGGTTTTATTTCCAGCTAACTCTGATGGCAATTACCGGAAATAATCTTTTCTAAAGGAGGAGGTAACGGCATGAACCTGAGAAAAGCTGCGGTTCTCTGGCTGGGCTGCTTCCTGCTTCTGGCCCTGGGCGCCATGGCCACGGCCCAGGTCAAGCTGGAGGTCAAGGAGCATGTCCTGGCCAACGGGATGAAAATCCTGATGATTCCCAAGCCCGGCGTGCCCCGGGTGGTCTGCCACGTTTACTACAAGGTCGGTTCCATCAACGAGCGGCCGGGTATAACCGGCATCGCCCATCTCCATGAACACATGATGTTCAAGGGCACCAGGATTATGGGTGTTACCGATTTTGAGGCCGACGCGGCCATCGACCGCCAGATTGACGAGTTGATGGACAAGATTTACCGGGAGAAGTTCTGGAAGAAGAACGGCGACCAGCAGAAAATTGCCGAGTGGCAGAAACAGGTGGACGAGCTGGTCAAGGCCCAGAAGAAGTACATCATCAAGGACCACCTCTGGGAAACCTACATGAAAAACGGCGGCACCGGCCTGAACGCTTCCACCTCGGACGAGGTGACCGGTTACTACGTGACCCTGCCGGCCAACAAGGTGGAGCTGCAGATGCTGCTGGAATCGGACCGGATGATGAACGCCTACTTCCGCGAATTCTACTCGGAAAAAGACGTGGTCATGGAAGAAAGAAGGCTCAGCGAGAATAACCCGGGCTTCCTGTTTAACGAGCAGGTCCGGGCCGCTTTCTACGTGGGTTCGCCCTATCACTGGCAGGTCATCGGCTGGATGGATGACCTTAAAAAAATCACCAAGAAGGATATGATCGAGTTCAACCGGAAATACTACATACCCAACAACGCCGTGGCCATTTACGTTGGCGACTTCAAGCCGGAAGAAATCATCCGGCTGGCCGAAAAGTACTTTGGCCGCATTCCTAGGGGCGAAGACGTGGAACCGATCAGGACCAGTGTCCCGCCCCAGTATTCCGAGAAGAGAATGTACGGGCAGGGACCGGGCATGCCCAACCTGCAGATGTGGTTCCATATTCCCCCTGAAGGCGACCCGGATGTTCCGGCCCTGAATATCCTGTCAGGGATTCTGTCCGGAGAAACCGGGCGACTGACCAAATCCCTGGTCCAGGAGAAGGACGTTGCCGTTCGGGCCATGGCCATGGCCAGGCCCCAGTGGTATGTCGGGGCCTTTACCTTTAACATCGTTCCCAAGATGCAGAAGGGCGTAAAACCCGAGGACTTGGAAAAATACGTCTGGGAAGAAATCGAGAAAATAAAGAAAGACGGGGTGACCGCGGACGAGCTGCAGAAGGCCAAGAACCGGACCGAGGCCAGTTTCATCCGGGGCCTGGAGAGCCCGATGTTTCTGGCCATGAGAGTCGGCCGGGCGGAACTCCACCGGGGCTGGCGGTCTCTTCTGACCGACCTGGAAGACCTGAAGAAGGTGACCGCCGACGACGTGAAAAAGGTGGCTGCCAAGTATTTCGTCAAGGATAACTGCCTGGTGGCCGTCTATACCCGCGGTCAGGGAAGATAAGGAGGGATGACCATGAAAAACCTGAAAGCGATGTTCTTACTTATCCTGCTGGTCCTGTCCTCTGTCAGCCTGGTTACGGCCCAGGTCAACAAGCCCGAGGAACTGAAGTTCCCTCCGCTCAAGTTTGAACCGCCCAACCCGGCTAACTTCCGGGTGGTGCTGGCCAACGGGCTGCGGGCCTATATCAGGGAGGAAAGAGAACTTCCCATAGTTAACATCACCGCCATCATCAACACCGGCGGTCTCTACGTGCCCAAGGACAAGGCCGGACTGGATGACCTGCTGTCAGAGTGCCTGATCAAAGGTGGGACCAAGACCAGGACTGGCCAGGAGATTGAAGAGAGGATAGATTTCCTGGGCGGAACCCTGAATTTCTCGGTGGGGGAGAGAACGGCCACCCTGTCCATGTCGGTCCTGAGCAAGGACCTGGATGAAGGGCTGGCCATTTTCTTCGATGTCCTGATGAACCCCGAGTTCAGGGAAGACAGCCTGAAGCTGGCCAAGGGCCGCCTGATAGAGCAGATGCGCTCGGCCAACGACAACCCCAGCCTGGTGCTCAACCGTGAATTCCAGAAGGTCCTGTATGGCGAGCATCCTTTGACCTACGAGGCCACCAAGGCCACGGTCGAGGGCCTGACCCAGGCCGACCTGAAGGCTTTCCACGGTAAGTACTTTTTCCCGAAAAATATCATCCTGGCCGCGGCCGGTGATTTCAGCCGGGAACAGCTCAAGACCAAGGTCAACAAGTATGTGGCCAAGTGGGCCAACAAGTCGCTGTCCTTCCCGGCCATGAGCAAGAATTTCCCCGAGCCTGAGCCGGGCGTCTATTTCATCCAGAAGAAGATCAACCAGGGTTATGTTTCCGTGGGCCATCTCGGCCTTGAGGATACCAACCCCGATTACTTTGCCGTGCAGGTGATGAATTTCATCCTGGGCGGGGGAAGCTTCACCTCCAGGATTACCTCCAAGGTCCGCTCGGACGAGGGACTGGCCTACAATACCGGGAGCCGTTTCACCTACAGGTGGGGTTTCCCCGGAACTTTTTCCGGCTACGTCCAGACCAAGTCAGAAACTGTTGGCTACGCCATTTCTCTAATCCTGAAGGAGTTTGACCGCATCAGGAAGGAGCCGGTTTCGGACGCGGAAATGGAAACGGCCATCAACTATTACCTGGAAAGCTTTGCCGATTTCTTCCAGAGCCCGATAGGGACCATGGTTAACTTTGCCAACCTGGAGCTCCAGGGCAAGCCCATGAATTACTACTCGACCTACCTGGACAAGATCAGGGCGGTGACCAAAGACAGGGTGATGGAAGTGGCCAAGAAGTACATCCAGCCCGATAAGATGGTCATAATGATCGTGGGTGACTTCGAACCCTGCAACAAGGGCTCTGACAAGTTCCCCGGACCACTGGACAGGCTGGGCAAGATTCACCGGGTCAAGCTGCTGGATCCGCTGACCGGCCAGATGGTGGAGTGAGTTTTGCCCGGGAAAGAATGAAAATCTTCCGGGAAGAATTGGCTTAGTACAAGCAGCGAGAGATTTGATGAGGAGAGGGCAGCCTGCGGGCTGCCCTTCTTATTTTTGCCATTAAGCAGGGCCGGGTCCAGCCCGGAGTGGACCAGTTAAGAATCGCCAGGCCCATGATTCCTTGACAGGGGGCGGTCTTCATTTTAATTTTTAAGAAGGGGAGTGACGAAATGAAAAAAGGCCTGCTATTTTTCCTCATTTTGTCTGTTGTGGCCACGGCCCTGCTGGCTGAAGTCAGGCCCGCCATCAGGCTCTGGGAAGGCCTGGATTCGGCCTGGTATGCGGGGCGGCCGGGCTGGTATACCTTACCGGAAATCGGTTTTTAAACTCGTCAACCTGGAAGTTAGCCAGTATAAGGGACATTTGATTTGTATGATAATATTTTTGGGGAGGGTAGGCCATGCGCCAGAAAATCTTGGTCTTAGTTCTGGTCTTCGGTCTGGTCACGGCAGCTTATCCAGCTGGACTTCAGACCGGTTTCAGGGCCTGGGGCGGGCTGGCCTTGAGCCGGTACCAGGGCCTTCCTGTGCCTGTCGGCATCCCGGAGCTTCGTTATCAGAATGCCTATCGGACCGGTTTAGGGCTTGGAGCCGGCCTGGAATTAATGGTGCCACGGGTTCCGCTCAGTCTTATCCTGGGACTGGGCTACCTCCAGAAAGGGACAGAGCTTGAGATTTATTACCTGGATACCAAGACCGGCTCGTATTATTACAGGCTTGGTACCCTGAGCCAGACCGGGTTGGTGAAAATTGGACCGAACCTGAAAATTGCCCCTTACCTTCTGGCCGGCTATGAACTGGCCTTTATCTTGAATCACCGGGGCCAGTCTTTCGGTTCCTCTTCCGGTGGGCCGGATTCTGACCTGAAGCCGAATACTAAAAAGATGGACCTTGGCCTGGTGGCCGGGGCCGGATTGGAGTTCAGGCTGGACAAGGTCAGCCCCTTCGTTGAGTTCTGCTATTTTCACGGGCTGAGCAACCTGAGCCAGGGAACGGGAACCCTGGAGTATTACCCGACCATAAAGAGCCGGCTCCTGCTACTGAGTATAGGATTGAAGTTCGTCCTTAAAAAAACCTGAGAAAATTCAAGTTGAGGCGACAGGTCTCTATTTCTTCCTGATTATTTCCAGGCCGAGCTCTTCCAGCTGGCGGGGGTCAACCGACGAGGGGGAGCCGGTCATCAGGCACAGGGCGCTGGTGGTCTTGGGGAAGGGAATGACTTCCCGGATGGATTCTTCGCCGCAGAGGAGCATCACCAGGCGGTCAAAACCGAGGGCGATGCCGCCGTGGGGTGGGGCTCCGTACTTCAGGGCTTCCAGGAAATACCCGAATTTTTCCCGGGTCTGGTCGGGGGTCAGGCCGAGTATCTTGAATATTTTGGCCTGGATTTCCGGCTGGTGGATACGGATGGAACCGCCGCCCACTTCATAACCGTTGAGCACCAGGTCGTAGGCCAGGGCTTTAACCTTGAACGGGTCTGTTTCCAGGAAAGCCAGGTCATCCGGATTGGGTGAGGTAAAAGGGTGGTGCATGGAAACAATTTTCTGCTCTTCCTCGCTCCATTCAAAGAGCGGAAAGTCAGTGACCCAGCAGAAAGCCAACCTGGACTTGTCCAGGCGGCCGTCTTTAATTTTTTCCAGGATAAAATTCTTGCGGAATTCGCCCAGCACCCTGACGGCAGTGGCTTTCTCGGCAGCCACCAGCAGTCCCAGGTCCGGATCTTCAGCCTTAAGGGCCTGCCAGATGGCCTGGAGCTTAGCCTGTTCCAGCTTGAGGGAACTCTTCAGACCGCCTTCTGCCTTTTTAATCCAGATTAAGCCACCGGCGCCCAGTGATTTTGCCTCTTCCTGCAGCTTTTCCAGCCGGGAGCGGGAAAAGCTGCCGCCGCCCTTGACCAGGAGTCCCTTGAGCACTCCGCCTTTCTGGATAATTCCACCCAGGAGTTCCGAGCCCGAGGTGCGGCCGATTTCCGTCAGGTCCTCTATGGCTATTTCATCTCTCAGGTCGGGCTTGTCCGAGCCGTAACGGTTCATGGCCTCTTGGTAGCTCAGTTTCAGGAAAGGTCGACTCGCCCGGTAGCCGCCGAGGGCAAAAAATTCCACCATGAGTTCTTCTATCATCTCAAAGAGCTCTTCTCTCCGGATGAAGCTCATCTCGATGTCAATCTGGGTGAATTCCGGCTGGCGGTCGGCCCTCAGGTCTTCGTCGCGAAAGCACCTGACAATTTGAAAATAGCGATCAAAGCCCGAGACCATCAAGATCTGCTTGAAGAGCTGGGGCGACTGGGGCAGGGCGTAAAACCTGCCGTGATGAATGCGGCTGGGCACCAGGTAGTCGCGGGCTCCTTCCGGGGTGGACTTGGTCAGGAAGGGAGTTTCTATTTCCAGGAAGCCCCGCTCGCTCAAGAAGTTCCTGGTGAGCAGCGCCGCCCGGTGACGCAGGATGACATTTCTCTGCATGGCCGGCCGCCGCAGGTCTAAGTAACGGTATTTAAGCCGGAGTTCCTCGGACGCCTGGGGAGGGTCGGAGATGACGAAGGGCGGGGTTTCCGCCTGGTTGAGAAGGGCCAGGCCCTCGATTTCCACCTCGATCTCTCCGGTTGGAAGTTCGCGATTGGTAGCCTCGGGCTCCCTTTTATTAACCAGTCCGCGGACCTGGATGACAGACTCGCCGCGCAATTTCTTGGCCTGTTCCAGGAGTTCCGGCCGGTCACTTCTCACCACCAGTTGCACCAGGCCGGTCCGGTCTCGCAAATCCACGAAGACCAGACTGCCGATGTCCCGGACCCGCTGCACCCAGCCGGCCAGGACCACCCGGCGCCCGGCGTCTCTGGCCCGCAGTTCGCCGCAGTAGCCAGTTCGTGTCCACAATTCCCCGTTTCTGTCTGAATTGGTCATGTTTTTTTCCTGTGTGTTTCAGCCTATTTCCAGAATTTTCTTGCCCTTGATAATTGCCACCAGCTCCAGGGCTGAGCCCTCAAACTGCCGGGAATTGACCATGTCTTTAAGCTGGTATTTTCCCTTTTTAAGCTCGTCCTCGCCGATGATCAGCACCCAGTCGGCCCCCAGCTTGTTGGCCCGGCTGAAGTGAGCTTTCATCCCCCGGTCCCTGAACTCGACCAGGCATTCTATACCTTCAGACCGCAGGGCCCGGGCCAGCCGCAGGCTTTCTTTTTTGGCCAGGTCGCCGAGGTAGGCGAAGTAGACGAAGCTGTCTTTGGGAACTTCTATCCTGGCTACCGACAGCAAACGTTCCATTCCCATGGCAAAGCCGATGCCGCAGAGGTCGGGGCCGCCAAACTCCCGGACCATGTCGTCGTAGCGGCCGCCGCCGCAGATGGCGTTCTGGGCACCCAGGTGTTCGGCCACTATTTCAAAGGCGGTCTTGGTGTAGTAATCGAGGCCTCGGACCAGGGTGGGCTCGACCTTATATTTAATCCCGAAGAGGTCCAGGTAATCCCTGAACTTCTGAAAATGGTCGCGGCACTCCTCGCATAGGAAATCGATGATGAGGGGAAATCCTGAAGCCACCTGCCGGCAGGCTTCGTTCTTGCAGTCGAAAATTCGCAGCGGGTTGACCTCGGCCTTCCTCTGGCAATCGGGACAGAGCCTGTCCCGGGCGGCCAGGGCGGCCTGCCTTAATTCCCGGCCGTAGGCCGGCCGGCATTTCTTGCAGCCGACCGAGTTAATAAGGGTCAGGACGTTTTCCACTCCGAGCTGGCTCAAAAGGTGGTGAGCCATTTCCACGATTTCGGCGTCCACGGCCGGGTCCTTTTCCCCGAAGACTTCAATGTCGATCTGGTGAAACTGGCGGTAACGTCCTTTCTGCGGCCGGTCATAGCGAAACATGGGACCCACGTAGTAATAGCGGAGGGGCTGGCTCTGCAGGTCCAGGCGGTGTTCGATGATGGCCCGGACCACCGAAGGGGTGTATTCCGGGCGGAGGGTGACCGAGCGCCCGCCCTTGTCGGTAAAGGTGTACATTTCCTTGGTGACGATATCGGACGAGGCTCCGGTGCCCTTCTCAAAAAGCTCGGTTGGCTCGATCACCGGGGCCCGGAGCTCGCGGTAGCCGTAGAGCTCGAAGATTTCCCTGGCCCGGGCTTCGGCCACCTGCCAGAGGCGGGCTTCCCCGGGAAGGATGTCGTGAGTGCCCTTGATGGCGCTGATTTCTTTTTTCGGCTGGTCGGTACTCATGTCCTGGATTTTTTCTCCTCTGCTTCCGGTCGGGGCCTGACCCTGTGTTTATCTTGTTTCAAAGACGCCCTGGCGCCTGATTTTCCGGTAGCGTTCAGCCAGCAGGTCATCCAGGCTCATCTGCTGCAGCTTCTTCAGGGTCTGGCCGAGATGTTTATCCACATTCTTGAAGGTGGTTTCGTAGTCAATGTGGGCTCCACCCGGTGGCTCGGGAATGAGCTTGTCGATGATGCCGAGCTCAAATAACTTCTGGGCCCGGATGCCCAGGTTTTCCGCGGCCTGTTCCACGGCCGTGGGCCCCTGGTCCTTCCAGAGGATGGCGGCGCAGCCTTCGGGGGAGATGACGGAATAAAAGGCATATTCCAGCATCAGCAGGGCGTCGCCAAAGCCTATTCCTAGTCCGCCTCCGCTTCCCCCCTCGCCGATGATGACGTTGACGATGGGGGTCTTCAGCCTGGAGATGACTTTCAGGTTGTAGGCGATGGCTTCAGCCTGGCCCCGCTCTTCGGCCCCTATTCCTGGGTAAGCTCCGGGGGTATCAACAAAGGTAATTACCGGAAAGCCGAATTTCTCGGCCATCTGCATGATCCGGAGGGCCTTGCGGTAGCCCTCGGGGTTGGGCTGGCCGAAGTTGCGCTCTATCCGGGCCTTGGTGGTCCGGCCCTTCTGGTGGCCGATGACGGCCACGGTCTGTCCCTTGTAGAAAGCCAGGCCGGCCACTATGGCCGGGTCGTCGGCAACGCGCCGGTCGCCGTGAAATTCCATGAAGTCCTGGAAAAGGGCCTTGATATAGTCCAGGGTGTAGGGTCTCTTGGGATGCCGGGCTATCTGGACGATATGGACCGCGGTCAGTTTTGGGACAATTTTTTCCCATTCCTTTTCGATCTGGGCCTTGAGGGCGGCAATTTTTTCCCGGCGGTTGGAGTCCTCGCTGCCCTCCAGGGCTTCTATCTGCTCTTTGAGGGCAATGATGGGTCGCTCCAGAGAATAAAAATCGAGCTTTTCTTTCATGCCTTATCTCTTCTGGATAATTTTATCAGAAAACCGGCGTCCAGAGTATATTAAAGACAGCCAGCGGGTTATGTCAAGTCAGCCGTTCTCTCCGGTTAAGACATGGTATCCAGGGGAAGGGGAGTATATGGAAGCGGCGGTGCGGCAGTCCGGCCATAGGGATGGGGGTTATAAAGCGGAGAGGTCTATTGGGTTGGTACTTGAAAAAGCAGGGCTTCCTCCCTTAATGATTTTGCTAGTACTTTTAATGGAAAGAAGGCAAACCAGCCAGCAATGACAACTAACAAATACTCTGCCTATCCAGAACTAAGCCAGAAGGCGCCGGAACTCGTCTCCTTCGGGCACGAGCCCTTAAAGCTATGGCCGCGGCTGAACTGATTAAGTTTTGATTTAAGGGTATCGATTTAAGGCAAAAAAAGAAAAAGCTGGCCATTTTCAGTATTTTTTTACCCGTGAGAAATTCCCCCGGCTGGCAGCGTCTTCTTAAAAGAATGGAAGCCGGAGGTGTTCTTAAGCTGTGCCTGGAAATTAATCTCAGGTTGGCCCGGCCTGGCTTCTTCCAGGTAAGGGCAGGCCCTTGGTGGTGCGGGCAGGGTGAAGGACGATGATCCGGGAACCGAAAGGAACACAGCCTGAGGGGGGCTCCGGGGAGGAGCCCCCTTCCTGTTGGCCGCGGGGTGAGTTATCCCCTGGGTTGTTAAGACCGGTGTCCCGGATTGAGATGATTGGTGCCAGGCGAAAAGGGTGTGAGCAACCTGAACAAGAAAAAAGTTCTTGATGAGGCTCTTGAGATAGCTGAACTTTTATCGAGATATGACATAAAAAAATTCTTGAAGCTCAAATCCCGTCCGTCGATAATAAGATTAAGAGGCCGGAGCTTACGCCTTGCTAGTTGGTTTATGACGATGCCGGGGGGCGGACTTAAATTCAGAAAACACCGGGCGCTCGTTCTTTACTCCATTGGTCTGACATCCGCCTCTGGTTCTGATTGCTGCCAGGGCCCTGGTTCATTCGCTCCTTCGGACGTCAGGAAGGTGACCCGTGCCTGATTAGAATCCATTTATTAAAAGGAGGGAGGGATGCTCTGGGAGGTAGCCAAAGTCACCTGGAAAAAAATTTTCCGGGCCAATACCATATCGGTAATCGTCATAGCCGCTTACCTTCTGTACTGTTTGTACTTGATATTTGTGACCAGGAGCCCGGAAGAAGGGGCCAAGAACATGGGGGCCTTTTTCGCCTTCCTGGTCGTTCTGTTCAGCGGCGGGCTTGTCTTTGACGAATTTGAATCCAGGCAGATTGATCCTTTCCTGAGCCGTTTCAAAATTTCCAGCCTGTTCTGGGGGAAGCTTCTCGGCCTGTTTCTGCTGATCTTCATGGCCTATGTGGTGGTCGGGCTGGCCGCCCTGGCTGGCCTGGCCATAAACGGGGAACTCTCTTCGGTTGTCTATCTCCTGCGGCTCCTGGGGCGCGGGCTGGTGCAGGCCATCTATTTCAGTGCAGCCGGTTTCTTCCTGGCTACCAGGTTTAGAGGGGTCATAAACTTTGCGGCCATCATGGTAATCGAGGTCTTCACCCTTTATTTTTCAGAAAAATATTTTGAGATGCTGAGGTACATAGCGAGTGGCGGGCTGGACAAATTCCAATGGAAAACCGCGGCCTGGCTTCTCGTGGCGCCGGTCTGGGCCAGGCCGGTGGCCTGGCAGATGGCTCTGCTGCTGGCCGGCGCGGCCGGCTTTATTCTCTGGGCCTTCTGGCTCTTCCGTTCCAGGGCCAGGAAAAAGAACCTGGTTCTGGCCGGACCGGATGAGGGGCGGGTCCGGCTCCGCGTTTCCGGGTTGAAGATGACCTACACGGAAGGATTTCTGAGAAGGCAAGGCAAGGAAGCCCTGAGGGGAGTGGATTTTACTATAAAGCCGGGGAAACTCACCGGTTTCCTTGGCCCCAACGGCGCCGGGAAGACCACCACCTTGAGGATCATCCTGGAGTTTCTAAAACCGCAATCCGGGCGGGTGGAATATTTCCCGGCACAGGAAGCCGGTGTCAGAAGGAAGAGGCCGAAAATCGGGTACCTCCAGGAAATGGCCAGCCTCTACCCGTTTCTTACGGTCCGGGAAACCTTCTATTTTGTGGCCAGGAATGAGGGGCTGAATAGAAAGCAGGCCTCCGGCCTGGCCGTCAGCCTGGCCGAAAAACTCAAGCTCGAAGAACACCTGGACCGGGCCATCAAAAATTTATCCAAGGGAACGGTGCAGAAGGTGGCCTTCGGGGTGGCTACCCTCGGCCAGCCTGAGTTCCTGGTCTTTGACGAGCCCTATACCGGGCTGGACCCGTTGATTATGTACGAGATCAGGAACCTCGTCCTGGAGCTTAAAGAAAAAGGAAGCACGATTTTTCTCTCTTCCCATCTTCTGCCCGAAGTGGAAAAAGTCTGCGACGAGGTGATCTTGATCAATAAAGGGAAAATCGTCTGCGCCGGAGAAATCGAAAAGCTCAAGACCGCCTGGCAGATTTATCAGGTGGTCAGGCAAAACCCGGTCGTGGCCGAGCGGGTTAAGGCGTTACTCAAGGCTGATGTTGGCGATAAATCCCTCGGCTACTTTACCAGCTTGGAGCTGGAACCGCTGCTCCAGGATGAGCGGGTGGCGGCGGCATTGAAAGAGGTTCCGATTCCAGACGTGGAAAAGATTTTCCTGGACAGCGTGATGGATTCCTGATGTAAACGGGACAGAATCGCTTCGACCCGCCCTGGCCGAAGCAGGTCGAGCCGCCCGGGTCCTGGCATAATTAATACTTCATTATACGATCCCCGGGGCAATTCCATTTTATGATCAGAAAAACCCTGCAGTTTTTTTATGATGAATATGGTAAGTGGGATAAACTCGGTTTGGGACCACCCTCTCTAAACGCAGGTCTCCCGGTTAGTAATATTATTTGTTTCTCTCAGCCAGCAGCCTCTGGCGCACCACTTCATAAAAGAAAACCGCGGCCGCGGCGCTGACGTTCAGGCTTTGCACCTGGCCCAGCATCGGCAGGGAGAGCAGGGCATCGCACTTGTTCTTTATGTTTGGTCTCAATCCGTATCCTTCAGACCCCAGCACCACGGCCACCGGCCGGGTGTAGTCGAACTCATACCACCTGGTCCTGACTTCCCCGGCCGCGCCCACCACCCAGAGGCCTTTTTCTTTGAGCCGCTCTATGGCCCGGGCGATGTTGGTCACTCTGGCCACCTTCAGGTGGGAAAGGGCGCCGGCGGCCACCGTGGCCACGGTTGAGGTCAAGCCGGCCGAGTGACGTTCCTGCATGATGAGGCCGTCTGCTCCGGCTCCCTCGGCGCTGCGGATGATGGCCCCGACGTTCTGGGGGTCAACCACCTCGTCCAGAACAACCAGGAAAGCCGGCCTGTCGGTAACCAGCAGGTCTTCCAGGTCCAGGTATTCTTTTTCGGCCAGGAGGGCCACCGCCCCCTGGTGATGCGGATAGAGGTTATCCAGCTTTTCCCTCGGGGCAAAGACCAGCGGTATATGGTTGGCCTTGGCCAGCCGGATTATTTCTGAAATCCGGTAATGTCCCTTTTCTTTCTGGATGAAGATTTTGTTCAGCCGTCCCGGGGAGGATTTCAGGAATTCAATTATGGGATTGAGCCGGCCTAACCTGTCTTTTGGTTCCATGGCTAAACCTGCAGTAAGGAAGAGATTTCCCTTATTCTTTCCAGGCAGCTTTTAATTTTTCTTGGAAAATCCAGCCTGGACCCTTCTTCTACCAGCGGTATGAATTTATCCAGTTCCAGGCCGGAAGCCCTGGCCGTGAGAGCCACCCGCAGCGGGTGGAACAGGTCCTTGCCCTTGATGCCGGTTTCTTTCTTGATGGCCCCGGTGATCCCGGCGAAGATTTCGTAATTGAATTCTTTAAGCCCTTCCGTTTTCTGGATGAAGGCAGTTAGCACTTTTCTGGCCGAGTCGGCCTGGATTATCTCCCGGGCCTCATCGTCCATTTTCCCCGGGTCAAAATCAAATAGCAGCAAGAATTTTTGCGGAAGTTCGGAGAACTTGTCGACACCTTCTATCAAAGTTTCCACCGCCCTTTTCAGCCAGTCTTTCTGGGCCAGGGCCAATTCTTTACTAACCAGCCCGGCTTCCTGTAAGTAGGGGAGAGCCAGCTCCAGCTTTTTCTCCGGGCTGAGGAGTTTAATGTGCTGCCGGTTCAACCAGTGAAGCTTCTCGTAGTCAAAAATGGCGGCTGAGCGGCTGACCCGGCCGAGGTCAAACAGCCTGACCAGTTCTTCGAGGCGCAGGACCTCGTTTCCTTCGGGCGGGGACCAGCCCAGGAAGGAAAGATAGTTGCACAGGGCTTCAGCCAGAATACCATCGCGGCGGAACTGGTCCACGGAGGTGGCCCCGTGGCGCTTGCTCAGCCTGGTGTTGTCCTTGCCCATAACCATGGACAGGTGGGCAAACACTGGAAGCTTCCAGCCGAGGGCCTGGTAGAGGAGTATCTGGCGCGGGGTGTTGCTGACGTGGTCTTCGCCCCTGATGACATGGGTGATGTTCATCAGGGCATCGTCTATGACCACGGCGTAATTGTAAGCCGGCATGCCGTTTGACCTGACGATGATCGGGTCGCCGATGAGTTTCAGGTCAAACTCCACCAGGCCCCGGACCAGGTCTTCAAACCGGACAATACCTTCCTCCGGAACTTTAAGCCGGATGGCTCCCTCCTCTCCCGCGGCCAGTCGCCTACGGGCTTCATCAAGGGGGATGTTCCGGCACTTGCCGCTGTAGACCGGCATCCGGCCTTCGGCCAAGGCAGCCTGTCTCTGGCTTTCCAGCTCTTCGGCGGTACAGAAGCAGTAATAGGCCTTGCCTTCTTCCAGGAGCTGGACGGCATATTTGTGGTAAAGTTCCAGTCTTTCCGACTGCCTGTAGGGTCCGAAATCCCCGCCGACATCCGGACCTTCGTCCCAGTCCAGACCCAGCCAGCGCAGGTCCTGGATCAGGTTGCGCTCGTATTCTTCCCGCGACCTTTCGATGTCGGTATCTTCCACCCGGAGGACAAAGACCCCGCCCTTCTGCCGGGCAAACAGCCAGTTAAAGAGGGCGGTGCGGGCATTGCCGACGTGGATGTAGCCGGTGGGGCTGGGAGCGAAACGGACCCGTATTTTATCTTCTGCGTTCATAGGGTAAGGATAATGCCACCCCCGGCAAAAATCAAGGCAGGGGAGAAGGTGTTTCAGTAATGTTAAAAGTTAACCCATGACTTTGGATTTAATCCTGGAACAGAATATATCCATAATTTAATAAATGAAAAAAGGTTGAGCATAGTGCTTTTGTTATATTCAGATATCTTCAAACCAGGAGCGGGTTGGGCTCAGAAACCCTGGAGGTCGGCCATTTCCAGCCGGTCCTTTTTCCGGTAATCCTGGGGCAGGGTATAGATGCCCCTCGGCGGAGTTTTCTTGCTGATTTCCACCACCTCGGACCTGGCTTTTACTTCCATGCCCATTATCTGGGCTTTGCTTTCCTGGGATATCCACAGGCCCTTGACCTTACTGAGCTCAGCCACAGCCTGGCCGGAGGCCCGGAGCTCCAGCTTCGCGAATTCTGGCCAGACCTTGTCCAGAAAGTATTTGAGGTTGACCGGCAGTTCTGTCGAAGCCCAGATGCTTATTTCCACCGGGTACATCATCATGGTCACCTGGAGCCGGTAACCCTGGCACCTGATGTTGTTGATGATCTTGGTTTCGCCGGTTGGCTCGACCGAGATGGTCATCTGTTCCAGGGCCTGGGCCATCGGGGCCAGCTCCGGGGGAAGAAGGCTGGTATAATTGACCGGCGGCCTGAGCTCCAGGTAAGATTTGGTCCGGTGCGAAATCATGTAGATTAGGTTTTGCCTGAAATCATAGAGGTAGGCCAGACCTGTCCCGGTTTCCACAAAATAGAAGTCGTCGCCTATCCACTGTTCGGAAATGCTTTCCCGGGCCGGAATGCTCTGACCCATGGCGTTGATGGGGTCGGCCTTGGTCACGGTCTTGATATAAACATCGGCCGAAAGCGCGGTGCTCAGGAAAATTGATAAAAGGATAATCATCATAAGTCTTTTCATGGCTTACCTCATTTCAACTGCTACAGGTTATCCTTTATCATAATAGGCGGTAGCTGCCCTGGAAAAATGAAACAGCCAGCCGTTTTACCCG
>JABLWX010000056.1 GCA_013178315.1 Candidatus Aminicenantota bacterium | reverse complement strand
TGGTGGCCCTGGTCCAGATTTTGCCCTGGCCGGAGCCCCTGGTCAGAACACTATCGCCGGTGACCTGGTCCTGGCGCCAGTCTCTGGCCCAGACCGGTCTTTTTGAATCGGCTGAGTTCCGGGCCCAGACCTTTTCGCTTTCTCCCTGGGCCAGCGCCTATGAACTGGTCAGATACCTGTCCTACGCCGCTTTTGTTTTCCTGCTGTCCAGGACTCTGACCAGCCGGACCAGGGTCAAGGCCCTGACTTTAACCCTGGTCAGTGCCGGGGTTTTCCAGTCGCTCTACGGGCTGTCGGAGTTTTTCGGGGGGACCAACCGCATTTTTACCTGGGTTAACCGCCATTATTCCGGCAGTGCTTTTGGCACCTTCGTCAACCGCGACCATTATTCTGCTTTTCTGGAGATGCTTTTTCCGCTGAGCCTGGGCTATTTCCTGGTTCGGGCGGAATTTTTTAGCTTGAAGCCTGGCCTCAGCTGGAGGCAGAAAATGGCCAGGTTCGGACAGGAGCAGGTCCAGAAATCATTGCTGTTCATAATACCACCTCTTATCATCGGTCTCGGTTTATTTTTTTCCCGTTGCCGTTCGGGCATCATTATCTTCATAGTTACTTTTTTCCTGACCCTGCTGCTCCTGTCTGTGGCCGGTATCAGCGGCCGGCATAAAACCGAAAAGAGGCTGGTCAGGGTGGTGGTACTCCTGGTCCTCCTGGGTGTGGTCCTCGTCGGCATCGGGCCGGTTCTGGAAAGATTTGCCCAGGGTGGTTTTTTCGACCGCAACCGACTTCTTTTTTATACCTATACCCTGGACCTCATTTCCGACTATCCGCTTGTGGGCTGCGGGCTGGGGACCTACGTCCAGGCCATAAATCATTACCTGTTGAAGGACTTCAATGTTATCCTCACCCACGCTCATAACGATTACCTGGAAATGCTGGCCGAAGCCGGTCTGGTCGGTGGACTGGCCCTGGTTCTGGCCGCGATCCTGGGTTTTGCCCTGGCCTTGCGCGGCTGGCTTAAAAGCCACGACCCGCTGGCCAAGGGAGTGGGACTGGGGGCGCTGATGGGCGTGTTCGCCATTCTTTTCCATAGCCTGACTGATTTCAGCCTGAGAATGCCCGGCAACGCTCTCCTCTGGTTGAGCCTGTTCGTGCTGGCGGTCAAGGCGCCGGTCATTCTGGAGAAACGGGAGGAGCCATGAACTCTGGGCTCAGTCCGCAGCCAGCCGGGAAAAGGGTGCTAATCCTCCTGGCCCTGGCTGGTGGCCTCCTGGCCCTGGCTGCTTCTGTCCTCTTTTATTCGGGATACCAGAATTACTTTCTTTACCAGGGAGACCGGAAGAATATCAAGAGCCTGGAGAGCAATTTCCCCGGGCTGGAGTACCGCCTGGAAAAAGCCGTCAGGTATTATCCCCTTCCGGCTTTTTATGCCGAGCTCGGGCGCCTGCGACTGCAACGGGCCATGGCCGAGATCGAGTTCGGACAGGCAGAAAGGGGCGAGCCGTTTCTGGATGGGGCCAGGGAAGCCCTGCAGCGGGCCATCGCCGGCAACCCGGTGGACCACTCTTTTTTCTGGGAACTCAGCAAGGTTTATTTTCTTTATAATTATCCCCTGCTGACCTATGCCGAAAAGGGTCGGCTGCTCTGCCGGGAGGCTCTTAACCGTCATCCTTATAATGAATTTCTTTTCCTTAATATTGCCCTGGTTTTCATGGAACAGTGGCCCCTGCTCGAAGAGATGGAAAAGGACTGGCTGCGACAGAATCTTGGCAGAATAATGGCTGCCGACCCTGGATTCCTGGATAAATTGAAAAGAAGATGGCAGCAGAATTATAAAGAAACACAGAGTCTGGAATCCAGGCTGGCCGAGCTGGGCCGGCTGGACTGAAAGCACTCTCTCCGGCCGGTGCTTCCGCTTTAAACTCGGAGAAGGAGGTTTTGATGATAAATAACAGGCGAAGAATAGACTGGCGCGGGGGTCTTCTTTTCTTCCTCGCCATTCTGATATTAGCCTCTTCATGTCTTCAGCTCCTGGCCGAAGACCTCCAGGGTGAGGAGGCCCGTTATCGGCGTTTTTCCCGGGGAATCAACCTGCCTTACTGGTTCTGGCTTAACACCGGGCCCCTTAAGCCTCTGGAAAGGAAATATTCCGACAGCGACCTGGCTTTAATCCGGAAGCTGGGGCTGACCTATGTCCGGGTTCCGGTCGATATGGCCAACATTTATGCAAGGGAAAGGGAAGACCGGCTGAAGCCAGAGGCCCTCGAGCTGCTGCTGGCCGGGCTTAAAAAGATCATCGATAGCGGACTGGCCGTTAATTTTGACCTGCACAGCATTTCCCAGGAGTCGGGGGGTTCTGATTATTCCGGGCCACTGGGCAAGGATGCCGCCTTTACCGAGGAGTTTTTTGTTTTCTGGGAAAAACTGGCCGAGAAGCTGGCTGCCTTCGACCCGGACTGGCTGATAGTGGAGCCAATGAATGAGCCGGTTTTCCTGGGAGAAGAATCCCGCTGGCCGCCCATTCAGAAACAGCTTATCGCCCGCATCCGGGCCAGGCTTCCCCGCCATACCATCCTGGCCACCGGGGCTTTCTGGTCCAACCTGTCCACCCTCCTGACCCTGGAGCCCCTGGATGACAGGAACCTCTGGTACTGTTTTCATTTCTATGAGCCGCATATTTTCACCCACCAGGGGGCGCACTGGAGTTCGGAACTGGTCAAGAAGCTGAGGCGCGTACCCTACCCTTCCTCTCCAGAAGCAGTACGGAAAGCGGTTTCTCTGGTCGGCCCGGAAAACCTGAAGGAAGCACTTGAGGCTTATGGTGAAGAAAGATGGGATGCAGCCAAAATCGAAGGCAGAATAAAGCAGGCGGCCGACTGGGCCTCGCGGCACGGGGTCAGGTTAATCTGCAACGAGTTCGGAGCTTACCGAACCTACTGTTTGCCACCGTACCGGATAGTCTGGAGTCGGGATGTCCGGATGGCCCTGGAGAAGTACGGTATCAGCTGGGCCATGTGGGAATTTGAGGGGGGATTTGGCCTCATTTTCAGGAAAGGTGGCAAAGCTGTTCCGGACAGAGCGTTAGCCAGGGCTCTTGGTCTTGAGAAAGATTGATTCAAACTCAGCCGGTCAGGCCATTCTTGAAACTGGACTGAATTCTGGCGAACTGGTCCTTGATTTTATCGGGCAACCTGGAGCTCCGGATACGGTTGTTGAGCTTGAACCGGGAAATCTCCCTTAAATAATATTCAACCTGGTCAGTTTTTTTAAGATTGTAGGCCGATAGAGTCAGGTAGACGAAGGCTTCACCCAGCAAATCCGGTTCATCCAGCAGTCCGAAGGCCGCTATTTTAAGGTTTTCGAAGGCCTCTTCGAAATCGTTACGGTTGTAAGCGGCCAGCCCGTCGTCAAATAGCCTCAGGTAAAAAGGGTCAACCTGTGGCGAGCTTAAGGTGACCTGCTGGTCCGTAAGCGTGTTCCCGACCAGGACGGATGCCAGGAGGAACATCAGCAGAGTCGAGGGAAGCATCCACCGGCTGAATTCCAAGGCGCGGGTCATGTTCAGGTCTCCCTGTTCCAAACTGAATTGTAATCCATCCGGAGCCAGAAAGCAAGATACCCGAGCGCAGTGGTGTTTCAAGTCTCCAGGAGATGATATATAATCAAAAAAAGGACCAAGGTGAGAATACCCAGGGAAGCCGACCTCAAGAAGCTGGCCGAGATTTCTTCCCTGGTGATGATCCTGCCCTCCTCAATTGCCGTCGGGCTGGCCATCGGTTACCTGCTCGACCGCTGGCTTAAGACCGCTCCCTGGATGTTGTTAACCTGGTTGCTGCTGGGAGTGGCTTCTGGCCTGTTGAATCTTTTCCGGGGCGTCAGGAAATATCTTCTGGAAAATAAGGAATCGCCAGAAAAACCGCCGGAAAGCGATTGAATATCCCTTATTGCCCGGTTAAAATTGTAACAAGAACATGATGAACAATGATTGGCTGGAGCCTTCAGTAAAGCGAGTCCCCCGGGTCACCGTGTTCCTGGGCCTGGCCGCGGGGATTTTGACGGCAGTACTGGGCGGGCCGGTTTCCGGGGCGCTGGTTCTGGCCGGGGCCGTACTGGCCGCCCTGGGTTTTATCTCCCTTAAATCTTTTGTGGACAAATACTTGCAGGAGGGACCGGCCCGGCTCTGGCGGCGGGCCATTATCTTCTACAGCCTGAGGCTGCTGTTGATTTGCCTTATCTTTTTAACTATAATCTTTTTCTTCAAGGCCCGGGTTCTGGCGCTGGCTGCAGGTTTTTCCCTGATTTTGGTGGCCATTCTGGCCGAAGCGGTCAGGTACCTGGCCGGAACAAAGAAATGGAAGGCTTAGAGCACAGCTTACCGATAGTTGATTTTTTTAACCTGGTTCTGGGGCGGCCGCTGGCTGCCCTTCTGGCGGTATTCGGCCTCCGGGTAAAAGACCCGGCCCACCTGCTGCCTGATTACCTGGTCATGACCCTGATAGTGGTCATGCTCCTGTCCGTACTGCTGGCCCTGGCCGGCCGCCGGGTGAGCCTCATCCCGGGCAAGACCCAGGTCGTGCTGGAGAGCCTGATTGATTTCTTCGAGGGCATGATAGTTGACACCATCGGCGAGCAGGGGAAGAAATACCTGCCCCTGGTAACCACGGTTGGCCTGTTCATCATGACCTCCAACCTCCTCGGCCTGATTCCAGGGTTCATGTCGCCCACCAGCAAGCTGAACGTAACCCTCGGCTGCGCCCTGGTGGTCTGGCTTTATTATCACTGGCAGGGGATCAGGACCCAGGGGGTGTTTGGCTACCTCAAGCACTTCACCGGCTCCAACCCCTTCCTGGCTCCACTGCTGTTGCCCATCGAGATCATCAGCCACTTTTCCCGGCCGGTTTCGCTGTCGATGCGTCTTTTCGGCAACATCTTTTCTGAAGAACTCCTGATCCTGATCATCGCTTCCATCATTCCCTATCTTCTGCCGTTGCCCTTCATGGCCATCGCCATTTTCACCGCAGTGATTCAGGCCTACGTTTTTGTCCTGTTGACCTGCATTTACATAGCCGGGGCAGTAGCCCACGAGGAAGAACATTAATTAAAAGGAGATTAAAGATGTCAACAAAAAGCAAGTTCGTCGGTCTGTTGATTTTTCTTCTGGCCCTGACGCTGACTCCGTTGAGTGCTCAGACCGTGGACCCGGCCCGGGCCGACCTGTTCAAGCTGTCCATCATTGTCGGTGCCGGCGTGATCACGCTGGCGGTCATAGCCGGGGCTTACGGCCAGGCCAAGGCCATCTCTTCCGCCTGCGAGGGGATTTCCCGCAACCCGGCCGCCGGGCAGCATATCCGGGGAATTCTGATTTTCGGTCTGGTTCTGATTGAGACCCTGGTCATCTATGCCCTGCTCATCACCATCATCATCCTCATGGTCAAGTGGGGGGCCTATTCATAAGGTCGGGTCCCAAGCCGGATAGATGGCTCTGAACTTTTTTAAGATATTGCTGCTTTCCTTCAAGCGGTTTAACGACGACCGTTGCTGGAACGCCTCCATAGTAATTTCCTATTTCTCCCTGCTGTGTGTCGTCCCTCTGGTGGCCCTGTTCTATTACCTCGGAGTCAAGGTCCTGGGAAGTTCGGAGCTGGTGGTGCGCAGCCTGAATATTTTCACCGAAGAGTTTTTCGCCAAGATGGACCCGGCCTTTTTTAAGAGGCTGCAGGCCCTGGGCAACAACCTGTCCAACCTGGGCTGGTTCGGCCTGGTCGGTTCTCTGGTGGCGGCCTCCTTTCTTTTTTCCAACCTGATTGCCACCCTCAACCAGATTTTCCGGGCCAGGTACCACAAGTCCTTTTTCTATAACCGGTTGATCGAGTACGTGGTGATGATGATCATCGGAATCATACTGCTTTTTTCCCTGTCCATAACCGCCCTCTGGACCGGCCTGCAAAAATTCCTCCGGGAAAGCGAAGTAATCTCAGAGTTCATCAACCCCAGGCTGATAACCGTTGTCAACAATTTCTTTTTCCAGTATATTCTGCCCTACGGGCTGACCTTGCTGTTTCTTTTCACCCTTTATAAGCTCATCCCGGAAACCCGGGTCCATACCCGGAGCGCCCTGCTGGCCGCGGCCATTGCCGCCTTTTTCTGGGAAATCTTCAAGAGAGGCTTTGCTTTTTACGTCATCCACTTCTCGGCCGTGGGGATTGTACTGTCCAAGCTCCTGGCCGGCACCCTGACCTCGGTAATATTCTTCCTCCTATGGATTTCAGCCTCTCTGGTCATCATGCTCTGGGGCGCGGAGCTGGCCGCGGTGCTGAATGAGTACCTGGATTCTCTCCAAACCAGCCAGGAGAAAGAAGGAACGCAACCTGTTCAGGCCTGAGCCAGGTGCCGTGACAGGAAGTTGACCAGCTGGTTCTTGGGCAGGGCTCCAACCACCGAGTCGACCGGCTGGCCTCCCTTGAAAAGAATCAGGGTGGGAATGCTCATGATCTGATAGCGGGCCGAAACCACGGGATTCTCGTCAACGTTAACCTTGACCACCTTCAGCCGTCCCCGGTAAGTCTCGGCGATCTGTTCTATCACCGGAGCCACCATCAGGCAGGGGCCGCACCAGGGGGCCCAGAAGTCAACCAGGACCGGTAAGCTGGAGTTGATAACTTCCTGCTCGAAGGTGGCGTCGGTGGCCTGAATCAAGTTGCTGCTCATTTATTCCCTCCGCTGTTTAAGTTCAAAGCTTTACGGTAAAGGAGTTTGTATTTCCTGACCAGGTTAGACCAGGAATTGTCAGCCCGCAGGCAGTTGGCCCGCACCCGTTGCCAGAGTTCGGGGCTGGCATAGGTCAGAAGAGCCTGCTGGATGGCCTGAAGCATGGCCTCTTCTGAATAGTCTTCAAAAACAAAGCCGGTTCCGGTCCCGTCGCCGGGAGAAAAAGGCTGGACCGTTTCCCGCAGGCCACCTGTGGCCCTGGCCACCGGCACCGTCCCGTAGCGCAGGCCGTGCATCAGGGTCAGCCCGCCCGGCTCTTCCAGCGAGGGCATCAACAGCAGGTCGGCCCCGGCCAGCACCTGGTGGTAAAGGCCGGCGCTGAATTCGGGCCTGAAAGCCAGGCGCCCTCTGTGGACAGTCTGCAATTCGGCCAGCGCGTTTTCGTATTTCTCTTCTCCCTGCCCGGCCACCACCAGCTGGCAGCCGGAAGACAGCAGGGAAGGGGCGGCCTTCAACACCAGGTCGATTCCTTTTAACCTGGTCAGATAACCGACCACGGCCACCAGGGGCAGGGATTCCCCGCCGGACAGCTGGAGGTCTTTCTGGAGCTGCTTCTTGCAGACGGCCTTTCCGGACGGGTCTTCCTGGCTGAAGTTAGCCGGGAGGTGCGGGTCGGTAGCCGGATTCCATTCCTCGTCGTCAATGCCATTGCGCAGGCTGTAGAGAGGCTTGGATTTCCGGGAAAAGAAGGAACAGATATCGGGGCGATGGGCCAGGACCTCGTCCCGGTAAGTCCGGCTGACGGTATTGACCACGTCGGCAAACAGGACTCCGGCTTTGAGAAAGCTGAATTTTCCCTTGAAGGCCAGCTGATGCGAATTAAGGTAGTTCCAGTCGAGCCCGGTCAGGCTCAGGGATTCGGCCTGAAATTCACCCTGGTAGGAAAAATTGTGGATGGTCAGGACGCAGGCCGTTTTTCTGAGCGACGGTTTTTTCTGAAAAATGGATTTTAGGAGCATCGGCACCAGGCTGGCCGGCCAGTTATGACAGTGGATGAGGTCGAACTTGAGTCTGGTTCCGGCCAGGAATTCGCAGACGGCCCGGTTGAAAAAAATGAAGCGCTCGGCGTTATCCGGGTAATCCCCCTGGGGAGAGCCATAGATGTAGTCCCGGTGAAAGTATTTGGGCTGGTCGACCAGGTAGAGGACATACCGACCCTGCTCAGCCCGGCAAACGGTGGCCGGGAACTTTTTCTCTCCTACCGGCACCTGGAGGTCCTCCACGATAACCGTCTTGTTGAGGGATTCTATTTCGGGCCGGCGGTAATGGGGCAGAAAAATGCTGACCTCCAGCCCGGAGCGGGCCAGGAACCTGGCCAGGCCGGCCACCGCCTCGGCCAGTTCGCCCGAGCGGGCATAGGGGGCCAGCTCCGGCGTCACCATGGCTATGCTGAGCTTGTCAACCATAAGAAAAAATGATAGCTGGCCGGCCGGGAAAAATCAATCAGCCGGGTCCGCGTTAGGAGGGACCGGACGGAGCCCGGGGGTTGAGCTGGCCTGAAAGGTTCTATTCGGCCCAGCCCAGCTTTTCTTTAACCAGTTGATAGTAGCTTCGCCAGGGAGAGGTTACCAGCCTTAGAAATAGGCCTGACTTCTTGACTCTAATCGCAGCCTTTCTGGGTATGGTTTCCCCGCGCTGGCCGTCGATGGTCAGGTATACTTTCTCCTCCGGCGTCAGCAGCTTGATTTTTATCTCGGAAGTGGAAGGGACAAGCAGGGGCCGGAAGGACAGGGTATGGGGGCAGATGGGTGTCAGAATGATGGATTCAATCCCGGGATGAACGATGGGCCCCCCGGCCGAAAGCGAGTAGGCGGTGGACCCGGTCGGGCTGGAGAGAATCAGGCCGTCACCCTTCAGGCGGGTGACCTCCTGGCCGTTGATGAAGATCAGCAGTTCGATCATCCTGGCCAGGGCGGACTTGTTCAGCACCACGTCGTTCAGACAGATGTCCTGCCTGTCTCCGTAAGATATTTCCAGCAGGCTGCGCTGGCTGATGAAACCGTTCTTATTCTGGATAAAAGCTTCCAGGACGGGCAGGGCCTCGGCCACCGGTACTTCTGTCAGGAAGCCCAGCCGGCCCAGATTGATGCCGATGACCGGAATCCCGGCCCGGGCAGCCTGGGGGGCGATGCTGAGCAGGGTGCCGTCTCCGCCCAGGACGATCAGGGCCTGGCAGCTCTCGGACAGCCGGTCGCGCTCCTCCCCGCCCTTCAACCCGATTTTTTCGGCGGCGATTTTTTCCAGCAGTGGTTCAATTTTATGGGCTTTAAGAAAGGCAATTATTTCTCTGAGAACCCGGTCAACACCGGGGGCATGGGGTTTGATCACCAGGCCAACTCGCTTAATTTTTTGTCTGGTTGCCATCGGGCGCAATCTCCTGAATTTTTTTCCTCAGTTCCTCCGGGTTCAGCCCGCCGGGCCCCGGGCTCAACCAGGCCAGGAATTCCCGGTTGCCTTTCTGTCCCAGGGTGTCGCAGCGGAGCAGGTCATGGACGGCATAGCCCATCTGCCCGGCCGCGGCCAGGACTTTCTCCAGGACCTCGCGGTGAACCCGGCTGTCCCTGATTATACCCTTTTTGCCGACCTGATTTCGACCGGCTTCAAACTGCGGTTTGACCAGGACCAGGACCTGACCCGAGCCCGTGATTTTTCTCACGGCCGGGAGTATCTTGAGAACCGAGATGAATGAAACATCGATGACAGCCAGTTCGGGTGTCTCGGGCAGGTCCTCGGGCTGAAGATACCGGGCATTTTTTTCCAGGGTTACGACCCGGGGGTCCTGTCGGAGCTTCCAGTCCAGCTGTTTGATGTTGACATCCACGGCGTAGACCTTTCTGGCTCCGGCCTGCAGCAGGCAATCGGTAAAACCGCCGGTGGAAGAGCCTATATCAAGGGCCACCTTCCCCGCCACGGATATCTTGAAGCTGCGCAGTCCCTGTTCCAGCTTGGCCCCGGCCCGACTGACGTAGGGGAAAGGTTCCTGGAGCGAGAGCTCGGAATCGGGGGAGACCAGCTGCCCGGGTTTTAAGGCCGGTTGATTATTCACCATTACCTGGCCGGCCAGGATCAGGGCCTGGGCTTTTTCCCGGCTGGCTGCCAGGCCTTTCCGGGTAAGGAGAAGGTCCAGGCGAGTCTTTTTCATCCCGGTTCAGCTAAAGAAGTTTTTGTTTTCGGTAGAAGTCCCTGATGGAAGCGGTCAGACTATCAGCATCCAGTCCCAGGACCTGGCGGATTTCCTCCGGCTTGCCCAGGGGATAGAGGTCGGCCGGAAGGCCGAAGGCCTTGAAGGCGGGACCGAAAACCTGATGGCGGTCGAGCATTTCCCGCAGCGCGCTGCCGAATCCCCCTTCCACCACCCCTTCTTCCAGGGTGATGATGACCCGGGCCTTTCTGGCCAGCTCTGGCAGGAGAATTTCGTCCAGCGGCCGGGCGAACCTGGCGTTAACCACCGCCAGGGAGATGCCTTCTTTTTCCAGCCGGCTGGCCACTTCCAGCCCGGTGGCCACCATGTTGCCGTAGGCTACCAGCAGGTCCTGACCGGTTTTCAAGACCTCGGCCTGGCCGGCCGGGATGAAACGGAATTCTTTTTCCAGGGGGACACCGAGACCGGCTCCCTTGGGGAAACGGATGGCCACCGGGTGTCCGTACTGGAAGGCCGAGTAAACCATGTGTCGGAGCTCGTTCTCGTCGCGGGGAGCCATCAGGATCATGTTGGGCATATGCCGCAGGTAAGCAATATCATTGGTACCCTGGTGGGTGGGGCCGTCCTCTCCAACTATGCCGGCCCGGTCCAGGGCAAAGACCACCGGCAGGTCCATCAGGCAGACCTCGTGAAAAATCTGGTCGTAAGCCCTCTGGAGGAAAGTGGAGTAAATGGCCACAAGGGGTTTTAATCCTGAAATGGCCAGCCCGGCGGCGAAATTGACGGCGTGCTGTTCGGCAATGCCCACGTCAAAGAAACGGTCGGGATTCTCATCGGCAAACTTATTCAGGCCGGTGCCGTCGGTCATGGCCGCGGTGATGGCGATGATCCGGGGGTCGCCGCGGCCAAGTTCAGCCACCGCTTCTCCGAACACCCGGGAATAGCTGGGCCGCTCTTCGTGCTTTAAGGATTCTCCGGTGGCGATGACAAAGGGCGAAGCGCTGTGAAACTTTTCCGGGTTGAGCTGGGCCGGGCGATAGCCCTTGCCCTTCTGGGTGACGCAGTGAATTAGAATCGGGCCCGGGTAGTTGCGGGCATTGTCCAGGGCTTCGATCAGGCTGTGGAGGCTGTGTCCGTGAATGGGGCCGATGTACCTTATTCCCAGTTCTTCAAAGAAGACGCCGGGGAAAAAGGTTTTCTTGATCAGGTCTTCCAGAGCCCGGGCCGCCCGGATCAGGGGCCAGCCGAGCTTGGGAATGGAACGCAGAACAGACTTGGTCTGCTCTTTTATCCTGAGATAGGGTTGCCCGGAAACCAGGTAGGAGAGGTACCTGGAAAGGGCTCCGACATTGGGAGAGATGCTCATTTCGTTATAATTAAGGACAATGATCAGTTTCTCCCTCAGGTGGCCGATCTGGTTGAGGGCTTCGTAGGCCACTCCACCGGTCAGGCTGCCGTCGCCCACCACCGCGATAACGTTATGATTTTCTCCCATCCGGTCGCGGGCCACAGCCAGGCCGAGGGCCGCGGACAGGGCGGTTGAGGCATGGCCGGTATTGTACACATCGTGGGGACTTTCTTCGAGACAGGGGTAGCCAAGCAGCCCACCAAACTGGCGCAGACGGGTAAACTCTTTCTGGCGACCGGTCAGCAGCTTGTGGGTATAGCACTGATGGCCAACATCCCAGACAATCTTGTCCCGGGGCGAGTCAAAAACATAATGAAGGGCCAGGGTCAGCTCCACCACCCCCAGGTTGGAAGCCAGGTGTCCGCCGGTCCGGGAAACCGTTTCGATGATTCTGGCCCTGATTTCGGTGGCCAGCTCGGCCAGTTCCGGCACAGACAGCTTCTTGAGGTCCTGGGGGCCTCTTATTCCTGACAGAATTTTTTCCGGGCTCATGCCTGGCTCTCCCGGCCTGGTTGCAGTTGTCTAATAAAAAGACTCAGAATATCCGAATTTATATCGGTTTCTTCAAGCGCTCGCCGTGCCTTTCCCAGCCAGGTCTCCAGGAGTTCCAGGGAGGCCGACCTGCCCAGAATCCTGGCCAGGTTGGGGCGGATGGCTTTCCCGGAAGCTTGATCCTGAAGAAGGTCCTGGAGGTCGTCGCGCAGCTGGAAGGCCAGTCCCAGGTATGAACCATATTTCTCCAGGGCCTGGATGGCAATTTCCGGGGCACCGGCCAGCCTGGCTCCGGAAACGGCCGACACCCTGATCAACCCGGCTGTTTTTCTGGAGGCCATCTCCCGGTAAGACTCCGGGTCAAGGTTGTCTGGGTCGAAATTTATATCCAGCCATTGCCCGGCGATCATACCACGGGGACCGGCAGCCATGGCCACCTCGGCCGCGACGCGGGTTTTAAGCCCCTGGTCACTGGCCGGAGCCGGGGCCGCGGCCAATATTTCGAAGGCCAGGGTCAGCAGGCCGTCGCCGGCCAGCAGGGCCAGGGCTTCGCCGAATTTTTTATGACAGGAAGGCCGACCGCGCCTGAAGTCATCATCGTCCATGGACGGCAGGTCGTCATGGATCAACGAGTAATTGTGGATGAATTCCACGGCGCAGGCGTAGGGCAGGAGTAGATCCTCCGTGGCCCCGAAATGTTCTCCGCTGGCCAGGAGCAACAGCGGGCGGAAACGTTTCCCGCCGCCCAGAACGGCGTAGCGCATGGCCTCAAAGACCGGCGAGTCTTCGCCCGATAGGTAGTAATCCAGTGCCTTCTCCAGCCGGTTACGTTTCAGGTCAAGGTAATATTCAGGATGGTTATTCATCTTGCGGCCGGCTCGCTCCGTATTGGTTAGCTTTCTTCTTCGTCTTCGTCCTCTTCCTGGTCTTCTTCCAGGGCGCTGGAGGTCAGTTCTTCCGGTATGAAATCGCGGGCCTGCAGCTCGCCCTTTTCGTCCTTGAGCAGGATTTCAATTTTCTTTTCGGCCTTGTCCAGCTCGGAACGCAGGAACCTGGTCAGCTTGATGCCCTTTTCAAACAGGGCCAGGGATTCGTTCAGGGCCAGGCCTCCCTTTTCCAGCTTGGTAACGATCTGTTCCAGTTCGGCCAGGGCCTTTTCAAAATTCATCTCTTTTCCCTTGGTGTTCATTGGTTCTCCTTGATGAATTTTGATTCAATCTTAACCTTGGGGTCAACCCGGTTAACCCGGCAATCCAGCTCGCCCCGGTAAAAGGAAACGATGACCTCCTCGCCGGGCTCAACTTCGCTGGCCTTCTGCACCGGCAGCAGCCCTCCGGCTTTCCAGCAGATGGTATAACCCTTCTTGATGACGTTGAGTGGAGACAGGTTGTCGAGGGAGGAGGCCAGCCTCTTCCAGACCCCGTCGAGCTCGCTCAACCTGATTTGCAGCAGGTGGCGCATGGTCTGCCCGAGCTGCTGGCTGCGGTTCTTATAGTCTGAGAGGAGTTGTTTCCTGGCCTGGATGGCCTTCCAGGCCCGGTTCTCGAGTTCGTCCAGGCTCTGGCCGAGGTCCATCAGGTGGTACTCGAAGTTGCGGATGATGCGCTCTTCGGCCAGCAGGTTGACCCGGCTTCGCAGCCTCTCCAGGTGATATTTTTCCAGCTGGCAGAGGCGGTTGAGCAGGTTATCTATTTTCTCCCGGAATTCTTCTTCCTTGGAAACCACCATTTCGGCCGCGGCCGAGGGAGTGGAGGCCCTGATGTCGGCCACGAAGTCGGCGATGGTGAAGTCAATCTCGTGGCCCACGGCCGAAATGACCGGCTTGGTTTTCATGCAGTTGAAGATGGCCCTGGCCACCACTTCTTCATTGAAGGCCCAGAGGTCTTCGATCGAACCACCGCCCCGGCCGACTATGACCACGTCGATGTCGTCCCGCCGGCTGAAGTAATCGAGCCCCTGGGCAATGTTCTGGGCTGCCCCTTCGCCCTGGACCAGGGAAGGATAAATTATGATGTGCAGGCGGTTGAAGCGGCGCTCGATAATCCGGAGGATATCGCGAATGGCCGCCCCGGTTGGCGAGGTTACGATTCCGATTTTCTTCGGTAGCAGGGGAAGCTTTTTCTTGTACTTGGGGTCGAACAGGCCTTCGGCCTGCAGCCTGGCCTTCAGCTGTTCAAAGGCCAGTTGCAACGCTCCCTTCCCCCTCGGTTCCAGCTTTTCCACCACCAGCTGGTAATCGCCGCTCTTTTCATAGACGGTTATCCGGCCCCCGCAGATTACCTTCATTCCATCCTTGAGCTCGAAGCGGGGAGACAGGTTGTTTTTCTTCAGTTCCGACTGGATGCGGCTGGCGTCGCTGCGGAACATGACCGCCCGGAGCTGGGCATTCTCATCCTTGAGGGTAAAGTAGAAATGGCCGGAAGCCGGCTGCCTGAGGTTGGAAATTTCTCCTTCCACCCAGACAAAGGGGAAGGCTGATTCCAGCTCCAGCCGGACCAGCCGGGTCAGCTCGCTCACGGTGTAGACGCGGTCTCTGACGATCAGGCTCTCAGTCTTCACTCTGGTCCTCGGTTAAAAGCTCGCGCTTTATGGTTAAGGCCTTGCCGCTGGCCGGGTCAATATCGATGTAAACGGCGCTCAGCATCAGGCCGTCGGTGGCCGGCTCGAAGCGCTGCGGCCTGGAGGTCAGGAACCTCTGCAGGGCCTGTTCCGGTTTCATCCCGATGACGGAGTTCAGGCCGCCGGCCATTCCCACGTCGGAGATGTAGGCGGTCCCGCCGGGCAGCAGCCTTTCGTCGGCGGTGGGGATGTGGGTGTGGGTGCCGATGACCGCTGACACCCGGCCGTTCAGGTACCAGCCCAGGGCCTGTTTTTCCGAGGTGGCCTCGGCGTGAAAGTCTATTATAACTATCGGAGTAATCGGGATAATTTCCGCCAGCAGGCGGTCGGCGGCCAGGAATGGGCAGTCAATCGGTTCCATGAAAACCCGCCCCTGGAGATTGACCACGGCCGCCCTGATTCCTTTTTCGCTCTGGTAGATATAGTAACCGTGACCGGGATTGGCCGCCGGATAGTTGGCCGGGCGCAGCAACCGGGCTTCCTTTTCCATGTAGTTCAGGACTTCCTTCTTGTCCCAGATGTGGTTGCCGGAAGTCAGGACGTCCACCTGGAAAAAAAGTTCCTTGCCCGTTTCCTCGGTCAGGCCATTGCCGCCGGAGGCGTTCTCGGCGTTGGCCACCACCAGGTCGGGCTGGTACTTTTTCCGCAGTTCCGGGAGGAACCGGGACAGGGCCCGCCGCCCCGGACGACCGATGAGGTCTCCTATGAACAGGACTCCGAATTTATCTGGCATACTCCACCGCTCTCATCTCTCTTATGACCATGACCTTGATCTGTCCCGGATAATCGAGTTCATCCTTGATTTTCTGGGCAATATCCCTGGCAATGACCGTGGCCCGGTCGTCTGAAACTTTCTGGGCATCGACGATGATCCTGATTTCCCGTCCGGCCTGCAGGGCAAAGGCCTTGGCCACGCCCTCGAAAGAAGTGGCGATCTGTTCCAGTTTCTCCAGGCGCTGGATGTAGGTCTCCAGGAGTTCACGCCTGGCGCCCGGACGGGCAGCAGACAGGGTATCGGCGGCCTGGACCAGCACGGCTTCGACCGATGGAAAGTCAATGTCCCGGTGGTGGGAGGCAATGGCCTGGATGACGGCCTCGGATTCACCGTACTTCTTGGTCAGTTCCACCGAGAGTTCGGTGTGGGTACCCTCGTAATCCTTATCGACGGCCTTGCCTATGTCATGGAGAAGGCCGGCCCGCAGGGCCACGTTGACATCGGCCCCCAGCTCCCTGGCCATCAGGGCAGCCAGCATGGCCACCTCTTTGGCGTGCTGCAGGACATTCTGCCCGTAGCTGGTACGGTATTTCAGCTTGCCCAGGTACTTGATCAGCTCCGGATGCAGGTTCTGGATGCCGAGCTCGTAAAGGGTATTTTCGCCTTCCTGCTTGATTTTTTCTTCCAGCTCGGCCTTGACCTGCTCCACGATATCTTCGATTCTGGCCGGGTGAATGCGCCCGTCGGCCACCAGTTTCTCAATGGCCATCCTGGCCAGTTCTCGTCTCAGGGGGTCGAAGCTGGAGAGGATCACCGCCTCGGGGGTGTCGTCGACGATGATGTCAACTCCGGTGGCCATCTCCAGGGCCCGGATGTTGCGGCCCTCGCGCCCGATAATCCGGCCTTTCATGTCGTCCGAGGGCAGGTCCACCACCGAAACCGTGGTCTCCACCACGTGCTCGGCGGCCGAGCGCTGGATGGCGTTGGAAATTATCTCCCGGGCCAGAGCCCTGCTCTTCTCCCGGGTTTCTTCTTCCACCCGCCGGATGGCCTGGACGGCCTGAAGCTTGGCCTCGTCTTCTATCTTCCTGATAAGGGTATTCCGGGCTTCTTCCTGGGTCAGGCCGGCAATGCGTTCCAGTTCCTCGGTCTGTTTCTGGAGGGTTTCGGTGATTTTCTGTTCCAGGGCCTCCAGTTCTTTCTCTTTTCCGTACAGACGGCGCTCCTTGGCCGACAGGTCTCTTTCTTTCCTTTCCAGGTTCTGGTAGCGCCGCTCCAGGGCCTCTTCCTTGTTGAGCAGCCTGCGCTCCAGCTCGCTCAGTTTCCGCCTTTTTTCCCTGGTCTGGGCTTCGAACTCGGCCTGCCGGGCGGCATCCTTTTCCCGGGCCTCGGCCTCAGCCTGCTTTTTTATCTTCTCGGCTTCCTCGGCTGCCCGGCCCAGAATCTCTTTGGCCTGGGCTTCGGCCAGCAGCAGTCCTTTCAGCCCTCGGCTCCGCTTGAGCAGCAGGAAAATAAGGAACAGAAGAATTAAAGATAAAACGGGGATTCCCGCGATCAGTACGGCCTTCATGGTCAAACCTCCTCACCGGACCACAGGGCCAAAGGAGTAAGGGTGAGGTCAGGCCATCACTCTGGAAGGGTAAAGCGATTCCGCCCCTTAAGACCATGGCCGAAGCCACTGGTTTTTCTCTCTGAAAACATCCCGCAATTAGACTCGAGGTCTAATCTATCGAAAGAAATAGATAAAAATTCTCCTGCATTAGGGGGTAAGTTTTTCCAGAGTCTCATAATCATTCTCATGTTGCTTAACCTGATCCTCGATCCTGGCCAGTTCCGTCTCCAGACGGCCAAGGGCCTCTCTCAGTTGATCGATGCGGTTTTCCGAAACGAACAGCTCGTCAGCGATGTTCAGGGCGGTCAGGACAGCGACCTTGGCCACGTCCGACGACCGCGATTTCAGGGCTACATCCCGCATCTTCTGGTCAACGAAAGAAGTCAACTGGCCGATGTATCTCTCGTCTTCTTCTCCTTTGACGCAGATCCTGTATTTATTTCCAAAAATTTCAATCTCAATTATTTTCTCTTTCATACACCCAGCTTTTCCATCTGAGTGATGAGGGCTTCAATCCGGCTTCGGACCTCTTCTTTTTCTTCCTGCAGTCGCTTCAGTTCTTCTTCCAGGCTGCCCGCCTTCCTGAGCCTTTCCTCCAGTTCCTTCTTATCGGCCTTCAGGTGCTTGAGCTCATCCTTCAGGCGGGCATTTTCCTGGGAAAGCCGGGAAAAATGCTCCACAATCTGAGTTATCTTGCCCTCAAGTATTTTAATCCGCTCCAGCTCGGATGTCAATTTAGCCTCCTTTACCTCAACTGTATCTTAAGGGTGGATTTGAGTTGAGAAGTTATTTCCTGCATGGCCCGGTCCACTTCTTCGGTCTGAAGGGTGCGGGCTGAATGCCGGAAGTAAAACCTGACAGAAAAACTGACCTTCCCCGGCGGCAGGGATTTTCCCTGGAACCGGTCGTAAATCAGGAAATTTTCCAGATACGGTATGTTCAGTTTTTGCAGTTGCTGTTGAATTTGCTGGTAGCTGAGGCTGTCCTCCACCAGGAAGGACAGGTCGCGGCTGGTCCCCGGGTACCTGGGAACCGGCTGGAAACTGAAAGCCCGGGGTTGCTTGCGCAGAAGTTCGTTCAGGTCGATTTCGGCACAGTAAGCCGGACGTTCCAGGTCGTAGCTCCTGGCCAGGTTGCCGTTCAGAAGTCCCAGCAGGCCGACTGGCTCGTTCTTAACCTGGATTCTCAGGGCCTGTCCGGGTTCAAAGAATGGGTGTTCAACCGGCTCAAAGGACAGCTGGTCGTAACCGAGGTAGTAGCAAATGTCTTCCACCGCTCCCTTCAGGACGTAGAAGTCGGTTTCCTTTTCAGCTTCTTTCCAGGTGCGGCCAGACCTCAGGCCGGTGGTCAGGATTCCCAGGTTCAGGTTTTCGCGGTGGGTTTCTTCCTGTTCCCAGTAATAGATGTTGCCAACCTCGAAAATATGCACCCCTTCCGCTTCCCGGTTAAAGTTCCAGACGGCATTTTCGACCAGGCCGGGAAGGAGAGAAGTCCTCAGGGCAGACAACTTGGCCGAGATGGGATTCTGGAGTCTTATCGGCCGGCAGCCGGTCTGCCAGGACTGTTCCTTTTCCGGGTCGGTGAAGCTGAAATTAATTACCTCGTCGAAACCGTGGTGAAAAAGGACCTCTTTCAGGCGCCAGACCCGGTCTCTTACCCGGTCGGCCGGCAATTCAAATGACTTGACCGGGGTTATGGCGCTGGGAATGCGGTCGTATCCATAGAACCGGGCCACCTCCTCCACCAGGTCGGCTTCCCTTTCCAGGTCAACCCGGTAACTGGGTATCTCGGCTGTCCAGACCTGGGGCCCCTGTTCTTTGAGTTTCAGCCCGAGGCCGGTGAGCGTTTTCACCACGAATTCCGGCTCGATTTCCAGGCCCAGAAGTTCGTTGATCCTCCTCAGCCGCAGGGTAATTGATCTGGGCTTACGGGGGGCCGGGTAGACGTCGAGCAGGCCCCTGCTGACCCGACCGCCGAATTCGCACAGCAGGGAAGCGGCCATGACTGCCGCGGTCGGGGCGGCGTTGGGGTCGGCCCCGCGTTCGAAGCGGTAGGAAGCATCGGTGCTCAGCCCCAGCTTCTTGGCCGTCAATCTAATGGAAACGGGGTTAAAATTGGCACTTTCTATGAAGACATCGGTGGTGGACTCGGTTATACCCGACTCCTCTCCGCCAATCACCCCGGCTATGGCCACAGGGGTGGTTTCGTCGGCTATGACCAGCATTTCGGGTTCGAGCTCCACCGTCTGGCCTTCGAGAGTCCGGATGGTCTCTCCCTTTCTGGCCTTTCTGATTTTGATCTTGCTACCCTTTAATTTGGCCAGGTCAAAGGTGTGAATAGGTTGTCCGAGAGAAAAACAGACGTAGTTGCTGACATCCACCACGTTGTTGATCGGTCGGAGGCCGACGGCTTCCAGCCTTTTCTTCAGCCAGTCGGGAGATGGCCCAACTTTGACTCCCTTCACCACCAGGCCACAGTACCGCGGGCAGAGCTGGGGGTCCAGGATGTTGATATCCACCATTCCTGAGGTCGCCTGTGGCAGTTCCTTCAGGGGCCAGTTCCTGGTCTTAAGGCTGAGGTCGAGCAGGGTGGCTAGCTCCCGGGCCACTCCGAGGTGACCCAGGGTATCGGGGCGGTTGGCATAGGTTTCGATTTCAAAGACGGTATCTTCACCCGCTGCGGTTGCCGACTCCACCATCAGCCCGATCTGGTTCAGGCAGCCGGCCAGCTCCTCCGGCGGCAGGTTGAGGTTCACGAATTCTTTGAGCCAGGCGTATGATATTTTCATCTTCGGTTAAACTGCCTTAAAAATCTTAAATCGTTCTCGTAAAAATGCCTGATTTCGGGAATCTGGAAGGCGAACATGGCCGTCCGGTCTATTCCCAGTCCAAAGGCCCAGCCGGAATAAACTTCGGGGTCGATGTTGACATTTTTGAAAACCTGGGGGTCAACCATACCAGCGCCGAGGATTTCTTTCCAGCCGCTGCCGCCGCAGACCCGGCAGGCGGCATCTTGACCGCCACAGACGATGCATTCTATGTCCACTTCCGCCGAAGGTTCGGTGAACGGGAAGAAACTCGGCCGGAAGCGCAGTTTTATTTTTTCTCCGAACAGGGCTTTAATGAAGTATTCCAGTGTGCCCTTCAGATGGGCAAAGGTTATGCCCCTGTCCACCACCAGCCCTTCCACCTGGTAGAACATCGGGAGGTGGGTCGGGTCGGGCGTTTCCCTCCGGAAAACCTTCCCCGGGATAATGATCCTGATGGGCGGTTTCTTTTTTTCCATCACCCGGATCTGTACCGGGGAAGTGTGTGTCCTGAGCAGGAGCTTATCGTTTATGTAGAGCGTGTCCCAGCTGTCCCGGGCCGGATGATGGGGCGGAAAATTCAGGGCTTCAAAGTTGTAATAATCGGTTTCTATCTCCGGGCCCTCTTCCACTGAAAAGCCCATGGAAATAAAAATCCTCTCAATTTCTCTCTGGAAGAGGGTGATGGGATGGGGAGCGCCCCAGTAGAGTTGCCGGCCCGGAAGGGTCAGGTCCTCGAGCTGTTTCACCCGGGGCCGGGCCTGGAGTTTTTGCTCCAGCTCGGCCAGGCGGTTCTGGATTTCTGATTTAAGCTCGTTGAGCTGGCGCCCGGCGCCCTTTTTTTCTTCCGGTCCCAGGGTCTTGAATTCTTCGAACAGCAGGGTCAGGTGGCCTTTCTTTCTGCCCAGGAAGGCCTGGCGCAGTTCTTCCACCTCCCGGGCTTCCTTCACCCTGGTTACCTGGTCGGCAAAGAGCCGGCGGTAATGGTCGATTTTTTCCAGCAGGCTGCTCATGGCCCCGCTCAGACCTGGGCTTGTTTGGCCTTATCCACCAGAAAAGCGAAAGTCTGGGGAGCGGAAACGGCGATTTCTGCCAGTATCTTCCGGTCAAGGTCGATGTTCAGAGCCTTCAGTCCCTTGATGAACCGGCTGTAGGACAGGCCATTGGCCTCGGCCGCGGCCTTGATTCTTATTATCCACAGCTGGCGGAAATCCCTTTTCTTGGCCCGGCGGTCGCGGTAGGCGTACTGCAGGCCCTTTTCCACGGTCTCCTTGGCCGTGCGGTAATTGCTTTTCTTGGTTCCCCAGTAACCCTTGGCTAATTTTAATATCTTTTTTCTTCTGGCTCTTTTCTTGGCGCTTCTTTTCACTCTTGGCATCGGCGCTTCTCCTTTCTAGAAAATGGTGTCAACAGTCAGCCGGGAGTCTCTGCCTAAAAATCGTAGGGCAGCATTTTCTTGACAGTCTTGCGGTCAGCCGGGCTGAGTTCGGCCGGCTTGCCCAGCTGCCTGATTCTCTTGGCAGCTTTCTTAGTCAGAATGTGGCTCTTGTTGGCTTTTTTGTGCAGCACTTTCTTGCTGGCTGTTATCTTGAACCTCTTTCTGGCTGCTTTGTTGGTTTTTAGTTTTGGCATCTTTACCTCCTGTTTTGATGGGCACGATCAACGCTGTGCTGGCCCAGTCATGCGTCTTGACTTCTCCGTCCTGTCGGGCGATGTCGGAGACATCGGCCAGGATCCTGTCCATGATCTGCTGGGCCATCTCGGGATGGGCTCTCTCCCTGCCTCTTATCATTATGGTTATCTTAACCTTGTTGCCTTCCTCGATGAACCGCCGGACATGTTTCATCTTGAAATTATAATCGTGGATGCTTATCTTCGGCCTGAACTTGATCTCCTTGATCTGAACCTGTTTCTGGTGCTTCTTGGCTTCGTGCTCTTTCTTGTGGAGCTCGTAGAGGAACTTGCCGTAATCCATGATCCGGCAAACCGGCGGGCTGGCCTGGGGGGCGATCTCCACCAGGTCCAGTCCCTTTTCCCTGGCCATGGCCAGGGCCTGGGGAACGGTCATTATTCCCAGCTGGTTCTTGTCCTCATCAATCACCCTGATTTCCGGAGCTCTGATCATCTCATTGATCCGGTGCGGTCTTTCCTTGGCTTTGGCCGGACGGTAAGGTTCTCGATGATAAATAGTTAACCTCCTCTTATATTTTTATTTCTAAGGATTTGTTGTTTACCAGGTCTTTAAGCCGGGCCATCAGGTCTGCGACCGGAATCTGCCCTCGGTCGCCCTGTCCGTGAATTCTGAGCGACAGGTTGCCGTTGCTCACCTCTTTATCCCCGACGATGGCCATCAGGGGAATCTTCTGCAACTCGGCCTGCCGTATTTTCTTGTTAACCTTTTCCCTGGAATCATCAACCTGGACCCGGAAGCCTTCGGCCCGGAAGGTTTCCTGGAGTTCCCGGGCGTAAGCTTCATGCCGGTCGGCTATCGGCAGGATGACCAGCTGGACGGGGGCCAGCCAGAGCGGGAAGCTGCCCT
>JABLWX010000055.1 GCA_013178315.1 Candidatus Aminicenantota bacterium | reverse complement strand
CTTCTATATCAGTCGGGGCGAAAATAGGATAAAATTTGCATGCTGAAAGAAGTATTAAAATGGGCAGAGAGCCAACCAGGGAGACCCGGAAGGAGCCGGCCGGCCCCGAACGAACCCGGCTGCGGGGCCTGAGGAACGAAATCTCCCGGCTTCTGCCCGAAGCCATGCTCCGGGATTCTTACCAGGCGCGGGAACGGCTGGTTCAACTCCTGGCTTCCAGCCTGCCCCGAAAGAACCCGGCCAGGGCAGCCGAGGTCTTGCTTCGACTGAAACAGAGACTTCAAAATTCAGCCGAGGAAAAAAGGGCCCGCCACCGCAAAAAGCCCCGCCTGTCCTATCCCCGCGAGCTGCCCATAACCCGGCACCGCCAGGAAATCGTCCGGGCCATAAGGGACAACCGGGTCATCATCGTCAGCGGCGAGACCGGCTGTGGCAAGAGCACCCAGCTGCCCAAGATGTGCCTGGAGGCCGGTCGGGGGCTGGCCGGGAAAATCGCCTGTACCCAGCCCCGGCGGATCGCGGCCATGACCATCGCCCAGCGAATTTCCGAGGAGCTGGGCCAGCCCCTGGGAAAAGCCGTCGGCTACAAGATTCGCTTCCAGGACCGCACCTCTCCCGGCTCTTACATCAAGGTCCTGACCGACGGCATGCTGCTGGCTGAAACCCAGGGCGACCGCCTGCTGACCGAGTACGACACCATCATCATCGACGAGGCCCATGAGCGCAGCCTGAACATTGATTTTCTTATCGGTCTCTGCCGGCGCCTTCTGGAAAAACGTCCAGAACTCAAACTCATCATCACCTCGGCCACCCTGGAAGTGGAAAAATTCGTCGAGGCCTTCAACCATCCCCCGCTCTTCAAGGTCAGCGGGCGGATGTACCCGGTGGAGGTGATTTATTACGAGCCGGAGCTTGCCCGCCAGAAAAAAGAAGAGCCCGACTACGTTGACCTGGCGGTGGAGGCGGTCAACTTCATCAAGCGGGAAAAGCCGCCCGGGGACATCCTGATTTTCATGCCCACCGAGCAGGACATCCTGGAAACCTGCCAGCGCCTGCAGGGCAAGCATTACCCTGACTCGGTCATCCTGCCGCTGTTTGCCCGGATGCCGGCCCACCAGCAGAAGCAGATATATCATGTAAAAGAAGGAAAAATCGTGGTGGCCACCAACGTGGCCGAGACCTCGCTGACCATTCCCGGAATCCGCTACGTGGTGGACACCGGCCTGGCCCGCATCTCGCAGTACCAGACTTCCTCCGGAATCCACAGCCTGCCGATTCTGCCCATTTCCCGGGCCAGCGCCGAGCAGCGCAAGGGTCGCTGCGGCCGGGTGAGCGCCGGCCTGTGCCTCCGTCTTTACTCGGAAGAAGATTACCGGTCCCGGCCCGAGCACACCCCGCCCGAAATCCTGCGCAGCAACCTGGCCGAGGTCATCCTGCGGATGCTCGACCTGGAACTGGGCGACCCGCTCAAGTTTCCCTTCCTGGACCCGCCGGCCGCCCGGGCCGTGCGCGACGGCTACCGGACCCTGGTTGAGCTGGGTGCCCTGGAGAGCTCTGAATCCGGCTATGAACTGACCGACCTGGGCCGGAAGATGGCCCGCCTGCCACTCGACCCAAGGCTGGCGCGGATGCTGCTCGAAGCCGAGCGGCGAGGTTGCCTGGATGAGGTAGCCGTCATCGCCGCCGCCCTGAGCATCCAGGACCCGCGCCTGCGGCCCTTGGAAAAGGCGGCCGACGCTGACCGCGTCCAGTCCGTCTTCCAGCACCCGGAATCGGACTTCCTGACCTTCTTCAACCTGTGGCAGGCCCTCCAGACCGCCAGCCAGGGGCAACCTTCAGGCCCCGGACTTAAGAAATTTGCCCGCGATTACTTTCTTTCTTACAACCGGCTGAGGGAATGGATTTTTGTCCACAACCAGATTTTAGAAATTCTCGAAGAACAGAAAATCCGGGTCAGCCGACCGGCCCGGCCGCGGGAGGCTGAAACAGACCGCTACTCGGCCATCCATAAGTCCATCCTGGGCGGGTTCATCTCCCACCTGGCTGCCCACAAGGAGAAAAATATCTACGAAGCGGCCCGTGGCCAGGAAGCCATGCTCTGGCCGGGCTCGGCCCTTTTCCGGAAGCCGCCGGCCTGGGTGGTGGCGGCCGAGCTCATCAAGACCAACCGGCTATACCTGAGGACCGTGGCTCGCATCTCGCCGGCCTGGGTGGAAGAGCTGGCCCCGCATCTCTGCCGCTATTCCTACGAAGACCCTTACTGGGATAGGGACCGGGGCCAGGTCCGGGCCAAGGAGAGGGTTACGATTTTTAACCTGTCGATAATCAGCGGTCGGGACGTGCCCTTCGGCCGGCAGGACCCGGCGCTGGCCCACGAAATCTTCGTGGACGAAGCCCTGGTCAAGAACCAGGTTAACCGCGAGCTTCCCTTCCTGGAACACAACCACCGGCTGGTCAGCCGGGTGCGCCTGCTGGAAGACAAGCTACGCCAGCGGAATATCATGATTCCCGGGCAATATCTCTTTGATTTCTATTCCGGGCGCCTGCAGGGGGTCTACAGCCTGGAAGGACTGGAGCAGAGGATTAAAAACGCCGGCGGCGACGACTTCCTCAGGCTCCAGGAAGAAAACCTCTACCTGACCAGGCCGAAAGAAGAGCTGGTGGAAAAATATCCAGACAGCCTGAAGATTCTCGGGCACACTTACCAGCTAAAGTACCGCTTTGCACCGGGCGAGGACGATGACGGGGTGACGATTGTGGTCCCGCGGAAGCTCATCGACCAGGTCCCCGAAGCGCTGCTGACCTGGCCGGTTCCGGGCCTGCTCCAGGAAAAAGTCGAAGCCTGCCTGAAAGCCCTGCCCAAGGAATACCGACGGCTCCTGCAGCCACTGGGAGAAAGGGCAGAGCAGATCGCCCGGGAGCTGAAGCCAGTCCCCGTGTCCTTTTTTACGGCCCTGGCCACTCTCCTCAGGGACCGCTACAAGATGGATATTCCCAGGGACGTCTGGGAAAAACTGGAAATCCCGCGCTATCTTAAAATGAGAATCTCGATCGTTAACGAAGCCGGCCAGGAAGTCCTCAGCGGTCGCGACCTCGATTTCCTTAAGAAAATGCTCAGCAGCCAGGCCCGGCAGCCGGCAGCCGAAGAGTCGCCGGGCTGGCGAGAAGCCAGAGCCAGGTGGGAAAAGAGCGGCCTGGCCGGCTGGGAAGAAACCATTCCGGAAATTCCCGAAGAAGTGGCCATAGACGATTTTCTTAAAGGTTACCCGGCACTTACGGCCAGCGGTGAAAAATATGAAGTCCGGCTTTTCAAGAGCCAGGACGAGGCCAGGCAGGCTCATCTCCGGGCGGTGGAAGAAATCCTGAGCCGGCAATTCCAGAAGGACCTGAACTTCATCCAGCGAAGTTATGTCTTTCCGGAAGACTTGCGCCCGGTGATGCTGTTTTTCGGGGGCGAGGCAGCCCTCAAGAGCCGCATTTTGCAGAGGATTAAGGCGGAAGTTTTCCAGAAGAACTTCCGGAAGCGGGAAGAACTCCAGGCCTTTATCAGGGACAGCGCCCTGAAACAACTTTTTGAGACCGGGCACCTGGTTTTTTCCGCCGTCCAGGAAATTCTCCAGGAATACCGGAAAACCAGGGCCCTGATCCAGGAGATGGAAGAAGCCAGGAGAAAGCTCGGGGTGAGTTCAACCCTGCCCGAACTGCTGAAAGAGGAGCTTACCCGCCTGGTGCCACCGGACTTCCTGGCCGCCTATCCTTCAGACTTCCTGGCCCGGTTGCCGCGCATGGTCCAGGCCCTGGGCCTTCGGGCTGAAAGGGCCAGGCTCTCGGCCGAGAAAGACCGGGCCAAGGCTGCCCAGGTCGAGCCTTTCCTGGCCGAGTACGAGCGTCTGAGCCGGCTGGCCCGAAAGAAGCCTGACCCGGAAAAAGAGAAACTGCTCTTTGAGCTGCGCTGGATGATCGAAGAGTTCAAGGTCTCGCTCTTTGCCCCGGAAATCAAGACGGCTTTCCCGGTCAGCGCCAAGCGCCTGGCCGCGCGGGTCAAAGAAATAGAAGCGCTCCTGGAATAGGCTTAAGGCCATTTTTCCATCTGCGGTAATGATAGGCCAGCTTCCAAATTAGCGGTGTTCTGGACCAGTTAAACCAGATAAATAAGCGACTCATCAGGGCAAGAAGGACAGGAGTTATCCTTAATACGCATTCGGCACGGGTCTACTGTTATATCATTTGGGCTCAGAGTGTATCAGATTTCTGCTTCGCCCGGCGATAATCTCTAAGAGCGCGGTCAACAGGCTGAAGCGATTTGATTATTATGCCGCCTGCGGCAATGTCGGCAGGACCTGGTCTGCCACCCCCCGCCGGCTCTCTGAATCTGGCCCTTTCAATTTTAGCCTGTATTTCCGTGAGCTGACGGCCAGGCCATATATGAATCAAGTTTCATATAATAAAAAGGGTTGAAGTGAAGCTTAAAATTAAATAGATATATAATGCCCTTGAAAACAAGTCGGCTGCTTCAAGAAGGTGGCCGGGGATGAATGGTCAGATGGTCCGGGCAAACCCGCGGTCAGCCAGACCGGGCCGGGCCGGAACCAGGGCCCGTGGAGGTTCAAATGAGTGATGAGAAGATCAGCGGGAACAGCGTACAGGGAATGGATGAAAAAAAGATAAAGCCCCGCCTGCTCAAGAAGATGCTCGGCCAGGAATTCTGCCTTTCGGACTGGCTGACCATGACCCAGGACCGAATCAACGCCTTTGCCGATTGCACCGAGGACCACCAGTGGATTCACGTCGACGTGGAAAGGGCCAGCCGGAGCCCGCTCAAGAGCACCATCGCCCACGGCTTTCTTCTGCTGTCGCTTCTGCCCCATTTCCTGGCCCAGTCGCCCCTAGCCAGGATTAAGGTCCGGATGATTTTCAACTACGGCTTGGACCGGATCAGGTTCATCCAGCCGGTCAGGCCGGGAGACCGCATCAGGAACCGGGCCGTGCTAAAAGAAATCAAAAGGAAAGGTTTCCGCCGCTGGCTGGTGAAAATTGAAAACACCCTGGAAATAGACGGCAACCCCAAGCCGGCCCTGGTGGCCGAGCTCCTGGTCTTCGTGATTTTCTGAGGCCGGAAACCGCGGCTTAAATCAGCGTCCGGCGGCCAGGTTTTTCAGGATGTCCACGGTCCGGTCTATTTCTTCAAAGGAATTGTAGATATGGGTGGACTGGCGCACTCCGTAGACTTCGCCCATGGAGCGGGGCCGCAGTCGCGCCCTCTTCCAGAGCTCATCCTGGATAAAATTCCCGGTCAGGCCTTCAATGTTGTAAACGGTAATACCGGCAGCCATTTCGGGGTGAAGCGGGGTAAATAGCTTAATTCCCGGGACTTCCCGCAACCTGGTTCTCAGGTAATCACCGAGGGCCTTGATCCGGGCATAGACCCGCTCCGGGCCAAGCTCAAAATGAAAATCAAGGGCCTCGTCCAGTCCGAAGAGAAGCGACAGGTTGCCGGTGCCCCGCTGGCCCAGGCGGAAGCCATGGTCTTCCTGGTTATCCCACTGGGTGCTGGCCAGGGTGGTCCAGACTTTCCCGGCCATGTCATGCCGGAGATATAAGAAGCCGTTACCGGCCGGGGCGCAGAGCCACTTGTGAAAGCTGCCGTAGTAAGCATCGCAGCCGAGCTCTTTCAGGTCAACCCGGATCTGGCCGACGGTCTGGGCCCCGTCTATGACCGTGAAAATTCCACGTTGCCGGGCTTCGGCGCAGAGCTCTTTAACCGGCAGGATGGCCCCGCTTCCGGTGATGATATGGGGAATGGCCAGGACCCTCGTTTTGGGACCCATGGCCTGAACGAAGGTGTCGATAACTTCCCGGGGAGATTTGATCGGTTTTCCCAGAGGCAACTGGCGGTAGACAACACCGCAGCGTTTGGCCTTGAGCTTCCAGCCGGACTCGCCGCCGGGATGTTCCTGGTCGGTTCCCAGGACCTCATCCCCGGGCTCCAGGTCAAGCCCGTTCGAGATGTAGTTCATGCCGGCCGTGGCGTTTTCGGTCAGGGCGATTTCCCCGGCCTGGCAGTTCAACAGTCGGGCGATTTTCTCCCTGATTTCAGTCCAGGGCTGGTAGCCCGAAATCCAGTCGGCCCCGTAATAATCCCACTCGGCAATCTTTTCAGCCGTCAGCCGCAGGTGGTTGACGACACGGTCAAAAACCCGGCGGGGCATGGCTCCCAGGGTGCCGGTGTTGAAAAAGACCTGGCCTGGGTCGAGCAGGAATTCCGCCCTCACTTTCTTCCAGAATTCTTTTTCTTCGGCTTCCCGCTCCAGCATTTTCTCCTCCCGGACTGAAATTCTCCAGAAATCTTCCCGGCCCGATACCCGCTTAGCAGCCCGGGCCAGGTCCAGGAGCCTTCGACTACGGCTGTAAGCCGCTTCCTGGATTCAAGGCTTCCAGTCTCCTGATTCCTGCCTGAGCCAATAAGTTTAGCCGATTCTTGCCCATTGATAAAGTGAGCTACAGTTTACAAGAAATAAATTCTGCGGACAGGTAATTTTTCGGCCAGGATATGACCTCAAAGGCTGAAGAAAAACACTTAATATACGAATATCCATTCATATATTGTTCTCAGGACATCGAGATCTTGATAGCTCTTCTTTGAATGCATAAAAAATCACTGCGCCGGGGAACTTGTCCCCTCGATGACCATTGGCTCATTTAATCAGGACGTTACGGTGCTCAATTAAATCCTGTCCCGGCTCAGTTACCTTTCAGCGAATAAGACTTTTCTATGGCCTGGTAGACCATGGCCCGGAACTTGTTCTGCAGGTCGCCGAGTCCGGCCGGAACGGGCAGGACCTGGATCATGAACACCGCCACCAGCTTCTCCACCGGGTCAACCCAGTAGCTGGTAAAATAGGCCCCGCCCCAGCCAAAGGAGCCAATGGTGCCCGGGAGTCCGGAAATCCCCAGGCTCTTGGTGACCCAGAAACCAAGGCCAAAGCCGGTGGCCCCGCCAGAATAGAGCTGCCCCACGTGGTCGGCGGTCATCAGCTCAACCGACTTCGGGCTAAGAAGCCGCGAGCCGCCCAGCTCGCCGCCACTCTGGAGCATGAGCAGAAACCGGGCATAATCCTCGGCCGTCGAGACCAGCCCGGCCCCGCCCGAATAGCACTTCTTCGGGCCATAGACATAAGGACTCCTGGCCGGGTCTTCGGTCATTTTTAGCTCGCCTTTTTCATCGGCACCGTAGGACGGGGTGAACCTGGACACCTTGCTTTCCGGCAGGAAGAAGTGGGTATCTTTCATTCCCAGCGGTCCGGTTATCCGTTTCTCCACGAACTCGGCCAGGGTCATCCCGGAGACAACTTCCACCAGGTAGCCCAGGATGTCGGTGTTGTAACCGTAGACGAACTTTTCTCCGGGCTGGGCATCAAAAGGCAGCTTAGCCAGTTTTTTGACCAGCTCGCCGATGGTCATATCCTTGTCGGTTAAAAACCAGCCATGAATTCCAGCTTTCAGGTACTCTTCCTTGGCCGGGCCTTCTCCGTAGGATATGCCGGCCGTGTGGGTCAGCAGGTCGCGGATGGTAATCTGGCGCCTGGCCGGCACCAGGCTGTATCCCCTGGCCTCCTTGTTTTCGGCCCGGACGGCCACAAAGGTTTCCTTGAATTCGGGAATATATTTGGACACCGGGTCGTCCAGAAGCAACTTCCCTTCTTCCATCAACATCATGACCGCCACCGAAGTTACGGCCTTGGACTGGGAAGCGATGCGGAAGATGGCATCCGGAGGCATCGGCTCCGGCCGGTCGAGCCTGAATTTTCCAAAAGCCCGGTGGTAGGCAACCCGTCCATTCCTGGCTACCAGAACCACCATTCCCGGCGCTCCCTTCTGGTCGCAGTAACTCTGCAAGACCTGTCCCAGTCGTTCCAGGCGGCTGGCCGAAAGCCCGACTTCGCCCGGGCGGGCAGCGGGCAGGCTGACCGACCAGGCAGAGAGGCTTAATGTCAGGACCAGCAGTGCCAGGCCGAGAAGGCGGATAAAAGCCCGGGAACTGATTCCCGAAGTTTTGTCTCCGGCTTTCCCTTTTTTGACGGAAGATCTTTCCTTTCCAGACGCTTCATTTAGATAACCTGATGATCTCGAGTTCATATTGCCTCCTGTTTCCCGTTTAATTTTATAGTCTCTTGCAGAACTGCCATCATTTTTCCGGCGAGGTAGAGAAATGTTCCTGCTTTTTTTTATAAATTCCTGGAAGGCAAGCAATCAATGACATTCTCGGTTTTATTACCTGACTATATCCCATCCAGCCGACGGCTGTCAAAAGGCAGGCCGCACCCCGGCCTGAGCAAAGCCCTTAGATGGTCCCTGGCCGAATGACCGCGCCGCCCCTTGCTTGATTCAACCCTGATTAATACCTCCTTGCCGATTACCTCAAGACCCCATACCCCGTGCCTTGTAAATTGATCAATTCCAGCCTGAAACCCTATGTTCTCGCTGTGTCAGGTCAACTCTTTTCCTGGGTGCTCGATTATCTAGGAGTCCCTGCCAAATTCATCTTTTTTTCATCACCCTCTTGTATGAAGAGCCCTTCTCCTCCCTGTTGCCCCATGAGAGAATCTATATGAAGACCTAATCACTGGCTCGCCTAAGAATTCATACTAAAATTTGTGCAGTTTCTGCTCGCTCTCTGCAACCGTCACAGCCTGTTCCTGGGTCTGTGTACCTCTACTTTAAGCTTCAACATTGAGCTCCTGGTAGGCATCTTGACTGAACTGAAGTGGCCATAATATACTCACGGGCGTGACCAAAGATTCTCCGGCCCGCATCTGGGAAATAGACTTTCTGCGGGGGCTGGCCATCATCCTGATGGTCGGTTACCACCTGCTTTATGACCTCGGCGATTTTGCCGGCCTGGAAAAATTCCTGGGCTTTACCACCGACCTGACCACGCCGGCCTGGCTCCTGGCCCAGCATTTCTTTGCCGGCCTGTTCGTCATACTGTCCGGGGTGAGCTCCAATTTCAGCCAGAACAATTTCCGGCGCAGCCTGAAATACCTGGCCGTGGCCCTGCTGATCACCGCGGCCAGCTATGTTTTTGACCCGGAGTCGGTCATCCTGTTCGGTATCATTCATTGCCTGGGAGTCTCGGCCCTTTTATATGGGCTGTTCTTTAAGAACTCCACGGCCACAACCTGCCTGATTTCCGGAATTATCATTGCCGGCCTGAGCGCCCTGCTGCCCTTGGCTCACAGGGTCGTGGCCATAAACACCAACTGGCTGCTGCCCCTTGGCCTCCACCGCCCGGACTTTGCTTCCTTTGATTATTTCCCGCTTATCCCGTGGCTGGGGATCTTTTTAATCGGGGCTGCCCTTGGCCGCTGGCTGTACCCGTCCCGAAAAAGTTTCCTGGGCCGAGAACTGTCTCCGACTCTCTTCAACTGGTGCGGCCGCCACTCCCTCTGGATTTATCTTCTCCACCAGCCGGTAATTCTCGGGATTCTCTATATCCTCGGATACGTCACCCTATAAGAAATGATAAGGTAGAATAAAGAAGATGCCCTGGATGGGACCAGATTTCAGATATTCTTCATCAGCTTCTGGAAATCGCTCTTTTTCAGCATCTTTTCCATCTCGAAGAACTGCTTCAAGAGCTGGTTAACTTCCTGGATCGGGCGGCCGCTGCCCCGGGCGATCCTGGCCCGCCTCCGGCCGTCGATGATTCGCGGATTTTCCCGCTCGGCCGGGGTCATGGAGTTGATGATGGCTTCGAAGTAAACGAGCTTCTTATCGTCAACGTCCAGGTTGCCCATCTTCTTGAAGGGCCCGGCCTTGGGCAGAAGGTCCAGCAGTCCCGACAGGCTGCCCATCTTTTTTAGCTGCTGGAGCTGCTTGCGGAAATCTTCCAGGGTGAACTGCTGCTTTTTTATCTTCCTGGCAATTTCCTCGGCCTCCTTCAGGTCCGCTTCCTGCTCTGCCTTTTCAATCAGGCTGAGAATATCCCCCATGCCCAGGATCCTCGAGGCCATGCGGTCGGGGTGAAAGACTTCAAGCTTGTCGAATTTTTCGCCCACACCTATGAACTTTATGGGCTTATGGGTCACATAGACAATGGACAGGGCGGCTCCTCCCCGGGCGTCGCCGTCCAGCTTGGTCAGGATGATAGAGGTCAGGCCTATCTTTTCCTCGAAGGCCTGGGCGCTTCGGACCGCATCCTGGCCGGTCATGGCATCGCCAACATAAATGACCTCGGTTGGCTCCAGGATTTCCCGGACCAGCCTCAGCTCCTCCATCAGCTCTTCATCAATGTGCAGACGACCGGCCGTGTCCACGATGAGCGGGTCGTAGCCGCGGTTCCTGGTGAAGGTTATCAGTTCCTTCAGGGCTTCGGCCGGGTTCTTCATCTTCTCGGCCGTCATCTCGTAAAAAGGCAGGCTGAGCGACTTGGAAATGATCCTCAACTGGTCCTGGGCGGCCAGCCTCTTCAGGTCAAAGGACACCAGCAGCGGGTTTCGCCCGAGCCCCTTGACATACCTGGCCAGCTTGCCGGAAGTGGTGGTCTTGCCACTGCCCTGCAACCCGACCAGCATGAAAACCGAAGGCGGGTGGCTGGCAAAGGTCAGGGGCTTGGCCTCCTGGCCCAGGATCCCGGTCAGCTCGTCCCTGACTATCTTTATGAAATGCTGGGCCGGGGTCAGGCTCATCATGACTTCCTGGTCGAGGGCTCTGGCCTTGACCCGGGCTTCAAATTCCTTGACGACCTTATAATTAACATCAGCCTCAAGGAAGGCCAGGCGTAGCATCTTAAGGGCCTCGGCAATATTCTTCTCGGTTATTTTGCCTTCGCCCCGGATGAACTTGAGCGTTCTCTGGATTTTTTCGGCAAGCTGTTCAAACATTCTGTCCACCTGGCTGCCTTAAATCTTACGCCAGGCTGCCCCTGAGGTCAATCAACCGGAAGGACCCGTGGTATCCGGAATGAAGGAATAAGCTGCCGGCATGGAGCATAAGCTCCTGTGCTGCCGGCCTTAGCTCAAACAGCAAGAAGAAAGGGAAGAACCGCTCAGGCTGAAACCTGGCTAATGCCCCCAAAGAATCAGGCTTTCGGCTTTAAGGCCTGAGGGCCTCCCCTTCGCATCTTCCCCGCCGGCCTGGATTATTGATGATCAGACCTTAATAGACTCAAATACCCCTATCCAGCAGCAACAGACCACCCCCCTGATTCCTTACCAGGCCTGACCAAGAAAAGGCAAGCTCAGGCAGACGGGTAGCGTCGCAGAACTCAGGCCAGGCTCAGTTAGGAAACAGGTCGCCCATCAGATTAACATATTGATTATAAATAAAATATATCAAGGCCCGGGCTTCTGGCTTGACAATCCAGGTCGTTCTGGGTAAAGTTTTACTAACTTTCAGGAAGGTGAATAATGACCCAAAAGAACGGTAAGCCTGCTGATTCAGGCCAGGAGAGCCCCTTCAGCTCGAAAATTGACTATGAAGAACTTCGAAAGCTGATCGCGCTCCTCGAAGAAAAAAACCTCACCCAGTTCGAGCTGGAAGTGGAAGGTTTCAAGATAAAACTAAGCCGCAGCCTGGGCAATTCTTCAGGCCCGGCCCAGATGATGTTCACCCCGGCCGTGTCGGAAGCTGCGGCCAAGATTATGGCCGCCAACGGCGAGGTTCCCGCCCCGACCCCGGCTGAAGACAAGAACATACATTACGTAACTTCGCCCATGGTCGGGACCTTTTACCGGGCACCTTCTCCCACCTCTCCCCCCTTCGTGGACATAGGCGACCCTGTCAAGAAGGGCCAGACCCTGTGCATCGTGGAAGCCATGAAGCTGATGAACGAGATCGAGTGCGATGTCAATGGCCTGGTGGTGGACATCCTGGTGGAAAACGGCAAACCGGTTGAATACGGGCAGAAACTCTTCGCCATCAAAGTGAGCGCCTGAGAAACATGTTCTCCAAGATTCTGGTGGCCAACCGGGGCGAAATCGCCTTAAGAATCATAAGGTCCTGCAAAGAACTTGGCGTCAAGACCGTGGCCGTCTATTCCGAGGCCGACCGCAATTCTCTCCATGCCATGCTGGCCGACGAGAGCGTCTGCATCGGGCCGGCCAGGGCTTCAGACAGCTACCTCAACATCCCAAATATCCTGAGCGCGGCCGAGATTACCGGGGCTGAAGCCATCCATCCCGGCTATGGCTTCTTGGCTGAAAATGCCAAGTTCGCTGAAATCTGCCAGAATTCCGGTTTCGTCTTCATCGGTCCCCCGGCAGACATCATCAGGCTGATGGGCGATAAGGCCCGGGCCCGCCAGGCCATGAAGAAGGCCGGCCTGCCGGTGGTGCCCGGAAGCGATATCATCCTGGAAGACGTGGCCGAGGCCAAGAAGGTGGCCCAGAAGATAGGTTACCCGGTCATCATCAAGGCTGCGGCCGGCGGGGGCGGCAAGGGCATGAGAATCTGCCGCAGCGCCGCTCAGCTCGAAGAACAATTCCCCATGGCTCAGAATGAAGCCAAGGCCGCCTTTGGCGACCCATCCCTTTACCTCGAGAAATACATTACCGGCGCCCACCACATCGAGATCCAGGTCATTGGCGACCACAAGGGAAAGGTCATTGCCTTTGGCGAGAGGGAATGCAGCGTCCAGAGAAAGTACCAGAAAATAATCGAAGAAACTCCTTCACCCTTCATAGACGAGCGTACCAGGAACAAGATGATGAAGGAGACCCAGGACGCCGCCGAGGAAATCGGCTACCGCAGCCTGGGCACCTTTGAATTCCTGGTTGACGACAAGAAGCGGTTCTACTTCATGGAAGCCAACACCAGGGTCCAGGTGGAGCACCCCATCACCGAGATGGTCTACGGCATTAATCTTATCAAGGCCCAGATTCGCGTGGCCGCCGGCGAAAAGCTCAACTTCCCGATGGAACTGGAAATGCGCGGTCATGCCATAGAGTGCCGTATCAACGCCGAGGACCCGGAAACCTTCATCCCCTCTCCCGGGAAAATAGATTTCCTGGTGTTCCCCGGCGGCGAGGGCATCCGGGTGGATTCGGCCGCCTATGCCGGCTGGGAAATCCCGCCTCACTACGATTCTCTCCTGGCCAAGATCATCGCCTACGCTCCTACCAGGTCCCTGGCCATCGCCAAAATGAAGGCCGCCCTGGAGACCACGACCATCGTGGGCATCAAGACCAACATTCCCCTCCTGCTCAACATTCTTTCCAGCGATGACTTTGTCAAGGGGAACTACAACACCCAGTTCATGGAATATTTCCTGAGCCAGAAAGAAACTCCAGGCTGAAGCTGAGAATTACCGACGAGGGACTGGCTATTCTTTTTTCTTCCTGAAAATGCTAACGGTAAACTGACCGTCGTTATCGGCAAAGACGTTGTCGTTCACCCCGAGATAAAGTCGCCCTTCCAGAGGCATTTCCACCTCGGCCACCAACCCGATGTAAAAGACGTTGCTGACCTCTTCCCTGATTTCCTCGCCGGTTTCTTCATCCTTGGTGACGCTAAGTACCTTGACCACCCGGCCCACCGCCGCCCCCAGGTTCCGGTCGGGCAGGGGCTGTTGCGGGGTTTGCAGGTCCAGGCCTTCCGGGCCGCAGCTGGCGATGGGATTGCCTTTCTGGAGTGAAATAGAACCCGTAACCCGGAAGACGAACCTTTCACCCTCCTTGACATCAAGACCGGTGTCCACCCAGCCCAGGGCGGCCAGGACCTCCAGTTGCTTTACGGGCACCAGGCCTTCATCCTGTTCCTGGCCGGTTGCGGACTGAACCGTCCTGGCTCCTGCCAGAAAAGAAACCATCACGGCCAAAAGGATGGCCAGCAAGACCGAATATCTCAGGAACTTCATCTTCCCTTCTCTCTCCTGGCTATTCTACACAACCCAGGCTCAGAATTTCCAGCATGGACCGGTGAATGTAACCGTTGCTGGCCACGATGTGGGGACCGGGCAGCCTGAATTTTTTTCCAGCCAGATCGGTCACCCGGCCGCCGGCTTCTTCAACCAGCAGGGCGCCGGCAGCCAGGTCCCAGGGTTTAAGCTTTTTCTCCCAGTAGCCGTCAAAGCGGCCGCAGGCCACATAGCAGAGGTCCAGGGCGGCCGAGCCCAGCCGCCTTATAGCCTGGGCCCTGATCGCGAAATTGGCAAAATGGTCGAGGTTATTATCCTGGCTTGTCCTGACGTCGTAGGGAAAGCCGGTGGCCAGAAGGCTTCGGTCCAGCTTCCTGGTCTTAGAAACCCTGATGGGCTTGCCGTTCAGGTAAGCGCCACGGCCCCTGGTAGCCGAGTAGAGTTCTTCCCGGCTTGGGTCGTAGACCAGGCCCAGGATGATTTCATTTCTGAAAGCCAGGGCAACTGATACGCAGAAAACCGGCAGCCCGTGAGCGTAATTGGTGGTTCCGTCAAGGGGATCGACCAGCCAGCAGTAATCCGAATCCCGGTCGCGCTTAATTTCTTCCTCGGCCAGGAAACTATGACCGGGGAAGGCCCGGCTTAACCGATCGTAAATTATTTCCTCGGACCGGCGGTCGAAGCTGGTGACCAGGTCCACCTGCCCCTTGTAGGTCACCCTCTTGGCCTGGCTTAACCCCTCGAGCAAGTAGCGTCCGGCCTCCAGGGCCGCTTTGCGGGCCGCGGGCAGGAATATTTCTGGCCTGTCCATGAGAAAATCTTATCAGCTTGGCTTATTCCTGGCAACAGGTTAAACTTTTTAGCCAAAATTCCGTAAAATCAAGTATAATTACTAAGAATCGTTTACCTCAAAGGACATGGATATGGCTGAAAAGAAAGCTTCAAAGAAGAAAAAAAGACTCATCCTGTTTGCCGGGATTATCCTGATAATTGCCGCGGTGATATTCCTGAACCTCCAGGCTTCGCGCGAGAAGGCCATCAAGGTCACCGTGGACAAGGTTAAGAAACAAAACATTACTTCGATAATTTCCGCTTCGGGCGAGGTTAAACCCAAGAAAAACATTAATATCAGCGCCCTGGTGGCCGGACGGATTGTAAAAATTGGGGTAAAAGAAGGCCAGGAAGTCAAGGCCGGCGATTTCCTGCTGCAGATTGACCCTGCCTACTTCGAGGCCCAGGTGGACCGCATCCGGGCCAACATCAACCAGTTCAAGGCGGAACTGATCCGGGCTGAAGCCCAGTTCCGCCGCGACAAGAGTTTTTATGAACGCCAGAAACAGCTTTACGACAGCGCTCTTATTTCCAAGGACCAGCTGGAAGGAGCCCGCGTCCAGTACGAAGTGTCATCGGCCACCCTGCAATCACTGAGATACCAGATAAAACAGGCTGAAGCCAACCTGAAGAGTACCCTGGACGACCTGAAAAAGACCACCTATACCTCGCCCATTGACGGCATGGTCACCAGCCTGAGGGTGGAAGAAGGCGAGGTGGCCATAGTAGGCACCATGAACAACCCCGGAACAGTTCTCCTAACCATAGCCGACCTGTCCATCATGGAAGTGGAAGTCGAGGTGGACGAGACCGACGTGGTCAACGTCAAGATAGGCCAGACCGCCAGGGTGAAAGTCGATGCCTTTCCCGACCAGGTTTTCCTGGGACAGGTTACCGAAATTGGCAGCTCGGCCCTGGATAAGACCTCCCTTGGCTCCCAGGAATCCAGGAATTTCAAGGTGGTCATTACCCTGGAAGATACCGGTCACCAGCTCAAGCCCGGGCTGTCGGCCTCGGCCGACGTCATAGTCGCCGAAAAGAAGGATGTGCTGGCGGTGCCCATCGCTGCCCTGGTCACCAGGGAAACTAAGAAAAATGATCAAAAAGGCGCGGCGACCTCACCCGCTCCCGAAAAGGCCAAAGAAGAAGAAGGTGTTTTCAGGATAGAAAACAGCCGGGCCAAGTTCCAGCCCGTCAAGAAAGGAATAATGGGCGGAATGATGGTGGAAATAGTTTCCGGCCTGGAAGAAGGCCAGGAAATCGTAACCGGGCCCTATTCGGCCCTGCGCGACCTCAAGGACGGGAGCCTGCTGAAGGTGGAAAGGAAATGAGCCATGCCGGTTCTGCCTGCCGATGACGAGCTGATCCTGGCCAGGGACCTCAAGAAAATCTACCAGCTGGACAAGCAGCAGGTGGAAGCCCTGCGCGGGGTCAGCCTGACCATCAAGAAGAATGAATTCGTGGCCATCATGGGGCCCAGCGGCTCCGGCAAGTCCACCCTGATGAACATTCTCGGTTGCCTGGACACGCCGACTTCCGGTGAATATTATCTCAACGGGCAGCTGGTCAGCACCCTGACCGAGGACGAGCTGGCCCACATCAGGAACAAGGAAATTGGCTTTGTCTTCCAGGTTTTTAATCTCCTGGCCCGGGCCAATGCTTTCAAGAACGTGGAACTGCCGCTGATCTATGCCGGGGCCGGCAAGGAAGAGCGCCGGGAAAAGGCCCGCCGGGCCCTGGAGATGGTGGAAATGAAAGACCGGATGCATCACCTGCCGGCCGAACTCTCCGGCGGTGAAAGGCAGAGGGTGGCTATCGCCAGAGCCCTGGTCAACGAGCCAGCCCTGCTGCTGGCCGACGAGCCCACCGGCAACCTGGACAGCCGGACCGGCCAGGAAATCCTCAGGCTTTTTCACAAGATACACGACAGCGGTAATACCATCATCATGGTCACCCACGACCGCGAGGTGGCCAACCATGCCCAGAGAATAATCCACATCAGGGATGGAATGATAGAAAAGGAAGAAAAGAAAGGAGTCTGGATATGAACTTAGGGCAAAGATTAATCGGGGTCTTTACCGGGCCAAAGGAGACCTTCGGCGGCCTGGCCGAAAAACCGGTCTGGCTGGACGCCATGGTCATAGTTCTGCTGGCCAGCTTTGTTTTTGGCTTCCTGATTGCCCCCTTCTCCGCCCGCGACACGGCCGAACTCACCGACAACAGCCCCAAGATGAAAGAAATGCTGCAGCAGAGAATGGGAGAAGAAGGATTTACCAAGTACATGGACAGGATCCATAAGGAAGCCGAAGCCACCACTACCTCTTATAAAATTCAGAGTGGCCTGACCCTGGGGGTCATGTCATTGCTGGCTTTATTTCTCCAGTCCCTGCTGCTCCTGGTCCTGGGACGCCTGGTCTCCGGTTCGGTCCTGGGTAACTACCGGCAGTTGCTGAGCGCCATGTTCCATGCCAGTTTCATCAACGCCGTCCTGGGCAACGCCCTCCGGTTTTTCCTGATAACAGCCAAGCAGTCGGTCTACAAGATTTCCACCGGCCTGGCGGTCTTCTTCCCGAAACTGGAATTCAATTCCACCCCCTTCATCATCCTTAACAACATTGACCTGTTCCAGCTGTGGATATTCGGGGTCCTGGGCTATGCCCTGTCGGCCATATTCAAGGTTGACCTGAAAAAATCCCTGGTCATCTCCTACCTCTTCTGGGCGCTGAAGGCTGCGGTCAACATAGCCCTGAGCCTGTGGGGACTGAGCCGGTACCAGTAAGCCAGACAAGGTTGACAACTCGGCCCGGCCTCTATAAATTAAGGCTATGGCTGAGCCTCCAGAAAAAAATAGCCGGAATAGTTTTCTACCCTTTTACCTGTTCAATCTCTGGGAAGGACAGAAGACCGGTCGTCTTCTGCTCAACCCCGGGCCCTACGAAAAGCTGTTCTGCCTGGTCAAGGGTGAATTAACGCCGGTAAAAAAGTACTTCCCGGAAAAGGACTTCCTTGACTGGCTCCAGGAAACCGGAAAAATAGAACCGCCCCTGAGACTCAATCGCCAGCTCCTGGGAGCGGATAACATCAGCTCAATTCTGGCGGTACTTATCGAGCATGGCTTCCTGCCGGCCCGCGAAGCCCTGGACCTGACGGCCGAGTTCCTGGCCGTGAAGTTAATTGATTATTTTAACCTTCCCCCGGTCCGGCTGCTGTTCGAAGAAGAAGACATTCCCGCCGAGGAGGTTATCGTTAAGGGGCTGTTCACCCCGGATCTTATCCTCCGCGGTTTCAGACAGATATCCCGGATCGAACACCTGGCGAGGTGGCTGCCGGCCGAAAAGGAGATTATCGTTCGCCAGGCGCCGGCCTACGCCCGGAGACTTGATCTTAAAAGCCCGGAGCTTTACCTCTGGCACCAGCTGCAGGCCCCGCAGAGTTTCGGCCTGTTGCTCCAGAAATCCTGGCTGGGTCCCACCGAGACCAGGAAAACGCTCCTGGCCCTGGCCTGCCTGAAGCTGGTGGACTTCAACCTCAACCAGGCCGCCCTGGAAAACAACGGCCGATGCAGCCAGCCCGACCTGGAGAAATGCCTGCTGGCCTTCAACGAAAAAAGTGCCTTTATCTATCGCTACGTGGCCAAGCAGCTGGGCCCGGTGGCCTTCAACCTGATAGAAAAGTGTTACCGGGAAGCCCAGGAGTACCTGGACCCGATCTTCCGCAACCTGGAAATCAGGCCGGACGGAAGCTTCGAGCCCAGGGCCATGCTCAAGATGAGCCTGAACGAGTTGAGCCCGGAAGAAAAGAAAAACCTGTTGCGTGGTTTTGACGAGATCCTGGCCGCCGAGCTGCTGATGATTAAAAAGAACCTCGGCAACCAGCACGAGGAAACAGTGGCCAGATACCTGGCCAGAACCGGAGAGCTGTCATGAGGCGGAAACAGCTGCTGGGACTACTGATTATCCTCAGCCTGGTATTCATCTATCTGGTCATCAGGGCAAGCCTTGGACGTTAAATCCAGAAACCTTCTGACCATTGTCGGACCCACCGCCGTCGGGAAAAGCGAAACTGCCCTCTACCTGGCCCTGGAATTTTCAGGCGAGGTCATAAGCTGCGATTCGATGCAGGTCTACCGGGGGTTTGACCTGGGCACGGATAAACCTGAGGCTGAAGCCAGAAAAGCTGTACCCCACCACCTGATCGATATAGTCGAGCCCTGGGAACAGTTTTCGGCTGCCGACTTTGCCCGCCTGGCGGTCGAGACTGCAGAACAAATTATCAACCGCGGCCGATTGCCGATCGTGGTCGGCGGCACAGGTCTTTACCACCGGGCCCTGGTGGAAGGACTGTTTCCGGGACCCGGCCGCGACCCCGAGCTCAGGAAAAGGCTGCGACAGGAAGCCGAGCGGGCCGGCCTGCTTTCACTTTATGAAAAATTGAAAGAGGTGGACCCGGACTATGCCGCCCGGATTACCCCGTCTGATGGTATCCGTATCATCAGGGCCCTTGAAGTCTATTACCTGACGGGGGTGCCGTTATCCAGGCAATTTCTCCAGACCAGGTCGCCGGCCAGGGAAAAGGGTTTTAATCTCATCCAGATTGGTTTAAAATTAGAAAGAAAAGAGCTATACAGGAGAATAGAAGCCCGGGTGGAGCGGATGTTCGCCCTGGGCCTGGTGGAAGAGGTCAGGAACCTGCTGGCCCGGGGAGTGCCGGAGACGGCCACTCCTTTCAAAGGGCTGGGCTACCGGCAGGTTTTACAATACCTGCGGCGAGAAATAACGCTGGCTGAAGCGATTGAGAAGACCAAGCTGGAAACCAGGCACTTTGCCAAGAGGCAGCTAACCTGGTTCAGGAAATCGCCCGGGATTACCTGGTTCGAGGCCCAGGACCGGCCCGGACTGAAAAAATTTGTTGAAACTAACCTGAAACAATAAATATGGAAAAAGCAATTCTGGTTAACCTGGCCGTTTCCAGGAAAGACAGGGAGGATGCGGCCGAATCCCTGACCGAGCTGGCCGGGCTGGCCGTTTCGGCCGGGGCCACAGTGGTGGAGAAAATCTATCAAACCCGGAACAGCATCAGTCCCAGGTTTTTTATAGGAGAGGGCAAGGTGGAAGAGCTGGCCGCCCTGGTGGAGAAAACCGGGGCCGACCTGGTGATCTTCGACGCCAACCTGACCCCGGTTCAGCAGCGCAGCCTGGAAGAAGCCCTCGGGGTGAAGGTCCTGGACCGGACCCAGATTATCCTGGACATTTTTGCCCAGAGGGCCAGGACCAACGAAGGCAAGCTGCAGGTGGAGCTGGCCCAGCTGACCTACCTGCTGCCGAGGCTTAAAGGACGCGGGCAGGCCATGTCCAGGCTGGGCGGTGGCATAGGAACCCGGGGCCCCGGCGAAAAGAAGCTGGAAGAAGACCGGCGCCGCATCACCGACCGGATTACCAAGATAAAAAAAGAAATCGACGGCCTTCAGAAAAGAAGGGCCAGGCAAAGAGAAGGCCGGCGCAAGTCCCCCGTCCCCGCTGTTTCTCTGGTCGGTTATACCAGCGCCGGGAAATCAACACTGTTCAACCAGCTGACCAGGGAGAGCCGTTACACCTCGCCCCACCTTTTCGCCACTCTGGACCCGATGGTCAGGCGGGTGACTTTTGCCGACGGCCTTTACTTCTTCCTTTCAGACACCGTCGGCTTCATCAAAAAACTTCCGGTGGAACTTATTTCGGCCTTCCGGGCCACCCTGGAGGAAATCAGGGAAGCTGACTGCCTGCTGCACGTGGTGGATGCTACTTCGCCCGAAGCCCTGGACCAGGCAGCCGCGGTCGAGGGAATACTGGAAGACCTGGAGATTTCTGGTCTCCCGGTCATAAAAATATTTAACAAAATAGACCTCCTCCCGGAAAATGAAAAACAGGAGCTCCTGGCCGCTAACAGAGAGTCGGGAAATTCTCCTCTTTATGTTTCGGCCCTGAGCGGGGAAGGCCTGGAACAGCTAAAAGCCCGGCTGAGGAGACTGCTGTTTGAAAATTATGAAACCTTCAGGCTGCGCATTCCCAGGACCCGGGCTGAGCTGGCCAGCTCCCTGGCCCGGGAGGCCATCATCATCACCCGGACTGAAACCGACGAGGGCTGGGAGTACCAGGTGGCGGCTGACCGCAGCCGGGTGTTTCCCTATCTTCCTTACCTTCAGAAAGGAGATCGCCCATGAAGAAGCTTATAATAATCGCAGCCCTGGCCGGGCTGATATTGTGGATAAGTGCCTGCATTAGCCTGCCGCTAAAGACCGAGTACGCGCCACCAGCCTTTTACCTGGAAAATCCCCAGCCGGTGGTTCTGGCTCAGCTTAGCCTCAACGAACGGCTGGCCTTCGAGGAAGGCTGGAAAAACCTGAAACGGGGAAATATTGACCGGGCCAGGAAAGAGTTCGCCAAGCTCGACCGCCAGAATGCCTTCTTCAACCTGGGGGAGGGCTATTGCCGTCTCTACGAGCAGCAACTCTCCGACTCCGAGGCCTTTTTCCTGAAAGCCCTGGAGCTCAACCCTGACCTGATTTCAGCCCGGGTCGGACTGGCCATCATCTATGAACAGCTTAACAACAAGGAAAAAGAGTTCCTGCAGTTGCGCGAAATACTGAAGAAGTCTCCCGACCACAACTGGGCCAAGCCCAGGTACGAAGACCTGCGTTCCCGGATGACCGAAGCCCTGATGGAAGAGGCCCGGAACTGGCTGAACCAGAAGCGACCTGACCAGGCCCGGGAAGCCCTGCTCAAGGCCCTCTTTTATTCGCCAGAGCTCACCGAAGCTCACCTGCAGCTGGCCCGCCTTTACCGCAACGAAAAGAAACTGGCCCAGGCCCTGACCCATTACCAGGCCCTGTACAACTTGCTCCCCCGGGATAAGCAGGTCCTGAAAGAATATGCCGAGACCCTGGAGGCCAACGACGATTTGAGCAAGAGCCTGGACATCTACGAGAGATTGAGAGAACTGACACCCGGAGACAAACAGCTGCAGGAGAAGGTCGAGTTTCTGAAAAACTCCCTGGGGATTATTGAACTGCCGAGCATGTACAACGAGATAGCCGGCTCCCAGGCCATCGCCAGACAGGACCTGGCCGCCATCCTGGCCGTCAAGTTCAACCAGTTCCTGCCCCAGCCGGCTACCCCACCCATCATCGTTGACATTTCCACCAGCTGGGCGGCGCGGTTTATCATCAGGGTCGTGGCTGCCAGGCTGATGGATCAATACGACAACCACACCTTTGAACCGACCCGGCAGATTACCAGGGCCGAGCTGGCCGACGCTTTTTCCAGGTTGATCAGCTACCTGAAGGGAAAAGGCAAGAAACTGGTCCCCATAGTCCCCCCGGAAAGGGTCCAGATCAACGACCTGCCAGCCGATAACTATTATTACCAGCCGGCGGTAAACATGATCGCCTACCA
>JABLWX010000054.1 GCA_013178315.1 Candidatus Aminicenantota bacterium | reverse complement strand
ATTGTCTGCCCGGAACAAATCTCTGGTGCAGCTCGTCCAGCAGGCCGATAGAAATCCCGGTCATGAAGGTCAGGTAGGCCCTTAGGAAGGGCAGGCCTGGCAGGTTATGGAAAAAACCCAGAGCCAGCAGGAAGCCCAGTCCCACGAACTCCAGCCAGTGAGCTCCCTTGTCCCAGAAGGCCAGGCCAAGCTTTAATTTCAAGGTACGGCTGGACAGGAAAAATATGAGACCGCAATAGAAAACAGCCGGAGCAAAATACAGCCAGCGCCTGTTAAATCTCATCCAGGTAACCTTTCTCAATAGATGGTATTTTACCAGCAGATGGAATTAAAACAAGCCTCAAGTCTCTGGTTCTGGTTAGCTTTTCTTGACTATCAGAAAGGGGTATGATATCTAACAGGTGAAGAAAATGGATAAACAAACAACCTATTTGAGTGGCCTGGAATACCCGGGCCGGTTCATCATCGCCGGACAGTTCAAGGAAGGCGATGAGGTCTGCCTGGTCTACGGCCTGACCGGACGTTCTCCGGCCAGCCAGGCCCGGCGCCTGATAAAGAAGGAAAATGGTATCTGGGTGGAGCCCACCGATCCCCAGGTGATACTGACTGGAAAGCCCGAGCTCCTGATCTACCCGGCCATAATGTATTCTTCCGCCGGCCTGGTCGTTTCCAACGGCAAGCATACCACAGACATCATGGGCCAGCTGGAAGCAGTCCACCAGCCTTTGCTGGCCCTGGTCAGGGCCCTCAAAGACTGGAAGTACGAACCCGATGATCCCATTTTCACCCCTCGGATCAGCCTGGCCTTTGGCGGCGGGTTTAACCTGGCCCTGAGCGTGATCAGAAGGGGAGAATACGGCTCGGTCATCAGGAATTACTTCGAACTGCCCCTTGTTCCTGGAAAGGGCTGGCTGGTCATGACCTACATGGGTATAAACGTTGACCCGTTGCCCTCATTTTTTGGTGAGCCCATTTCCCTGGAAATGTCGGGCAGAACGGCCGAAGAAGTGGCCGAGGGAGTTTTCAACTCGCTGGCTCCCGCTCCCGGAAAACCCGATTTCCGGGTGGCCCTGGTGGCCCTGCGGGCCTCGGTTCACGACGGCCAGATCCAGGAAATTAAGATAATAAATAAACACGAAGGATAAGAACATGGAGACCAAGGACCAGAGAACGGCCCGGACCCAATACCAGACCAGGGTCAGCGAAGATTTCCCGACTTCTCTTATGGTGGGAGACACCCGCTTTACCAAGAAGATTTCCATGCGCTACGGTGAAAACCCCGGCTACCCGGCGGCTTTCTACCAGGAAGAAGGAGCCTCTGGTCCAAACATGGCCACCATGGAAGTGTTGCAGGAAGGTACGAAGGGTCTGAGTTATATCAATGTCGGTGACATGGACCTGGGACAGCGCCTGGCCAAGAAATTGACGGAAGTCTTTCCAGGACAGGCCGTGGCCGTTATCATCAAGCACGAGATGCCCAGCGGGGTGGCCCTGGCCGCCACCGGCCTGGAGGCCTTTCAGAAGGCCTGGCAGACCGACCCGCTGTCCAACTTTGGCAGCGTTGATGTTTTCAACTTCCGGGTGGAGGCCGACCTGGCCCGCCTGCTGGTGGAAAGCCCCAGAAATATCGAAGTGGTCTATGCCCCGGACTTCAGCCCCGAAGCCCTGGAAGTCCTGGCCACCAGGAAAGTTCTACGGGTGGTAAAAATGGGTGCCTACCTGGATCAGCCTTCCATCGATAACGGGCTGGAAATAAAGAGAGTGGCCGGGGGCCTGCTCGTTCAAAAGAGATTTAATTCCCGCATCGTCTCCCCGGATTTCATTGATGTCGTTTCTAAGAAAAAACCCGATGACCGGGAGTTGCGGGCGGCCCTGCTGTGCTGGACCGTGGCCTGTTATACCAGGTCCAATGCCATAGTCATAGGGACAGAAGACAAGATTCATGGAATCGGTTCAGGTCAGCGCAGCCGCATCGATGCTGCCGAAGACGCTATCCGGCTATCCCGCCGTGGTTACGGGCCGCTGGGTTGCGTCCTGGCTTCCGATGCCTTCATGCCCTTTCCGGACGTGGTGGAGCTGGCTGCTGACCATGGAATTACCGGCATCATCTATCCCCTGGGCTCGGTCAAGGACCAGGAGGTCATCGCCAGGGCTGATGAGCTCGGCCTGGTGATGATGGTAACCCGCCGACCCGGAGAAGTTGACTGCGAACGTTGCTTCCTGCATAGATAATCCGCTTCAAGGAAATCAGTCTGGCAGCTTCCGTGAACCGGCAGAAGAAAAAAGAATCAGGGTTAGTTTATGTAATTCAAAAACACCTGGCTTCGCACCTTCATTATGACCTCAGGCTTGAAGAAAACGGTGTGCTGAAGAGCTGGGCCCTGCCCAAGGAACCCCCGACAACCGGGGCCGAAAAACGCCTGGCCGTCGAGGTGGAAGACCATCCCCTGGGATATGAGGATTTTGAGGGCTCAATCCCCGAGGGCGAATACGGCGCCGGCCGGGTGGAAATCTGGGACCGGGGAACCTACCAACCACTTCACCGGGATCAGGACCTCAGAGAAATACTGATCCAGGGAAAGAAATTACGCGGTGTTTATACTCTTGTTCGCATCAAGGACCGCAGGCAAGGCAAAGAAAACCTGTGGATATTTTTTAAAAACAAGAACCAGGAAAAGACCGGATTAAAAAATGAAAAGAACTCAAACAGGAAAAGCAGAGAAAAGACTAAATAGCTTCTATTGGCTGGTCTGCATACTGCCTCTGCTGTGGCTATCAGGCTGTAAGCCACAGGCTCAAGACAGAAGCTCGCCGCCAGCCTTGCGGCCCGAGCTCCTGGAAAAGTTTGAAGCCATCAGGGACCTGGGACTGCGACAGGAAAAGACCTACGAATTTCTCAAGCAGATTACCTCAATCGGCGGTCGTCTGACCGGGAGCCCCGAGGCCGACCGGGCAGTGGAGCTGACCGCCAGCTTGATGACCGACCTGGGTTTCGACCGGGTCTGGACCGAGCCGGTAAAGGTCGGCCACTGGGTCAGGGGAAAGGATGAAGAGGCCATGGTCCGAAGCTCAAAGCTGGGGACTCAAGCGCTCAATATCTGTGCCCTGGGCAATAGCCTGGGTACTCCGGTCAATGGGGTTGAAGCCGGAGTGATTGAAGTCCGAAGTTTTGAAGAATTGGCTGCCCTGAAGGATTCTGTTCCCGGCCGGATAGTTTTTTACAACGTGCCCATGGACAGGACGGTGGTCGAGCCTTTTGCTGCCTACGGACGGGCGGCCCAGTTTCGGGTCCGGGGAGCCTCGGAAGCGGCCCGTTACGGAGCCCGGGCAGTTCTTATCAGGTCCATGACCTTCAGAATCGATCAAAATCCCCACACCGGGTTGATGGAATACGATAACCGGGCACCCAGAATTCCGGCTGCGGCTGTAAGTACCGCCGGGGCCGAACTGCTTCATCACTGGCTGCAGACTGATCCTGAACTTAAGTTATGGTTGAGAATGAATTGCCGCCAGGAAGATCCGGTGACTTCGGCCAACGTCATCGGGCAGCTGACCGGCTCCGAGTTTCCGGATGAGATAATTCTCATCGGGGGCCATCTCGATAGCTGGGACATCAGTCCCGGTGCCCACGATGACGCTGCCGGCTGTGCCGTGGCCATTGAAGTGCTCAGGCTGATAAAAGAAGCCGGGCTGAAGCCGAGAAGGACGGTCCGGGCAGTCCTTTTTATGGACGAAGAGTTCGGGGGAACCGGTGGGCGAGCCTATGCCGCCTCTGAAAATAGGAAGCAGGAAAAGCACCTGGTGGCCATCGAACAGGACAGGGGAGGAGCGGCCCCGGTTGGCCTGGCCTTCAGCCTGGACAGCCTGAACGACAGGCTTAAGCCTTTACTGACATACCTGGGACCCCTGGGCATAAACTGGATCAGGACTGGCGGCGGGGGAGTGGATATTGCTCCCCTGCGAGAAAAGGGAACAACCCTTGGTGGTCTTATTCCTGAATCGCAGCGCTATTTTGATTACCACCACGGCGCCCTCGATGTGCCGGAAGCGGTGCATCCGCGGGAATTGGAACTTCAGGCAGTAATACTGGCTACGGCGATCTACTTCCTGGCCGAGCAAGGAGTTTGAAATGCGATTGAACTTTGTCTGGCATTTTCACCAGCCCATCTACCACCTTCCGGACTCGGAGGTCTACCTTCTGCCGTGGGTAAATTACCATGCCACCAGGAATTACTGGCAGATGCTGAAAATAGTGGAGGAAACAGAATTCCCCTGCACCATCAACCTCGTGCCCTGTCTCCTGGAACAGCTCCTGGATTACGCCGAGGGCCGGGCCATCGACCCGGTCCTGGAATCACTGCATAAAAAACCGGAGAAGCTGAGCCAGGAGGAAACTGACAGGCTAAGAAGATTTTTCCCTCAATTTCATCAGGAAACGAGGGTGGCCGGGTTGCAGCGCCGGGTTCTGGAGCATTTCTTTTCCCCGCTGGCCCGACCGGAAGAAAAAAGCCGGGATGAACTCTTGAACCTGAGAAAGGATATACTGACCGGATTGCTGCCCTATTTCCAGAAGCTTCGTGCCAACCGGCTGCTGGAACTGACGGTAACCCCCTACTATCATCCGTTGCTCCCGCTGCTGGCCGACCTGGGCCAGGCCCGCCCCGAAGCTCCCGACCTGCCGTCATTCGAACATCCGGAAGATGCGACCTGGCACCTGGACCGGGCCCGGGAGTACTTCAGGGAACTGTTTGGCCTGGCGCCGGCCGGCCTCTGGCCCTCTGAAGGTGCCCTCAGCCAGGCAGCCTGTGGCCTGATTGCCGGAAGTGGTTACGAATTTGCCATGACCGATGAGCACCTTCTCTGGAAAAGCCTGGACCACCGCCCCGACCCGGCGCTCCTGTATCAACCCTATGATTGTGATGGGCTCAAACTCTTCTTCCGCGACCGTGAACTCTCCGACCTGATCGGCTTTGAGTACCACCGCTGGCCGGCCGAACGGGCCGTCGATGATTTCTTTAGAAAGCTGGAGAAGAGAGCCGCCGTTGTTCCGGAAGAAGCGATATGTTCCATAATACTCGACGGCGAAAATCCCTGGGGCGCATATAAAGACAACGGGATAGATTTTCTCCGGTTGCTATTCGAGAAAATCAAAGCCTCCGAACATTTCCGGCCCGTGCTACCCGGAGATTACCTCAAGACACACCGGCCGGCCAAGGCCCTGGCCCTAGTCTCCGGGACCTGGATGAGCAGCTTCTTCAAGTGGGTCGGCCACCCGGAAAAAGTCCAGGCCTGGATGAGACTGGCCAGGCAGAGGGAAATCCACGGTTTCTCCGAATACCTGGCCGTGGCCGAGGGTTCGGACTGGTTCTGGTGGGCGGGGGAGACCGAGGAGAAAGAATTTGACCTGATATTCTCGAGTTACCTGGAAAAAGCTGCCAGCCTGGAGAAATGAGCATGGAAAAACTGACCTTTCTTTTTGCCGTTCACAATCATCAGCCCCTGGGCAATTTTCCGGATGTTTTCCGCCGGGCCTTTGACCGGGCCTACTTCCCCTTTTTGGAAACGGTCAGCCGCTTTCCGCGCTTCCGTTTTGCCCTTCATTTCTCGGGCTTTCTCTGGGACTACCTGTTAAAAGAGAGAAAGGACTGCCTGGAGCTCATCAAGAATATGGTCAACTCTGGCCAGCTGGAGTTGCTGGGAGGGGGCTATTATGAACCGGTTTTAACCCAGATACCTGAAAGAGACCGACTGGCCCAGCTTTCCCTTATGACCGAATTCCTGCAGGAAACTTTTGGAGTCAGGCCGGAAGGGCTGTGGCTGACCGAAAGGGTCTGGGAACCACACCTGGCCAGCCTGCTCCACCGGGCAGGTTTTCGTTACACGTTGCTCGATGAAGAACATTTCCGCTATGCCGGACTCAAGAACATCCATGGTTATTACATTACCGAAGACGAGGGACTGTCCTTCAACATTTTCCCGATAGACAAGACTCTTCGTTATTACATTCCTTTCAGGTCGCTTGCTGAGCTTGAGTCCTATTTTGAAAAAATACTCAAAGAAGGTCAGGACACGGCCATCATCGGGGATGACGGCGAAAAATTCGGGCTGTGGCCCGGAACTGACAAATGGGTCTATGAAGACGGCTGGCTGGTTAAGTTCCTGGAATTCCTGGAAAACAACCCGGTGGAAATGATGACCTTTGGCCAGTACCTCCAGCACAGGGCTCCACTGGGCCGGGCCTACCTGCCCCCGGCCTCGTACGAAGAGATGATGGAATGGGTACTTAATCCTGAAGACCAGCGGGAATTCATCCAGCTCAAGAACAGCCTGCCGCCGGCCGCCCGCCGTTTCCTGCGGGGCGGGCTGTACCGTGATTTTTCCCTTAAGTATCCAGAAAGCCACCACCTGCGCTGCCGCCAGCTACAGGTTTCGGCCGAGGTCAGCCAGTGCGATGACCAGGAGGCCAGGAGAGAGCTTTACCAGGCCCAGTGCAACGATGCCTACTGGCACGGGGTTTTCGGCGGGCTCTATCTGCCCCACCTGAGAAGGGCCGTGTATGAAAAGCTTATTTCGGCCGAGCTTAAGGTCCCCTTTCTCAGCGGCTGGGAAAGGTTTGATTTTGACCTGGATGGCCACGATGAATACCTATTGAAGTCGCCTTACTTTTTCCTGTGGCTCAAACCCGATGAAGGAGGCGGCATTGCCGAGATTGACGACCGCTACCAGGTCTTAAATTTGACCGATGTCCTGACCAGGCGCCAGGAGTTTTACCATCTTCACTCTACTGTTCATGGAGAAAACCAGGAGGGCAAGTCCATCCACGAACTCAGCCGGGCCCTGCCCCCGGAAGCCCAGAAGTGGCTGAAATTCGATAACTACCGGCGGCTGTCCTTTTTGGAAAGGATACTCCATCCTGGGATAAGTTATGAAGAGTACGAAGAGACCTACTTCAGGGAACCGGGTGAATTTATCGAAAAACCTTTTATGGCCAGCCTGGAAGATGACACCCTGGTCCTGGAAAGGCAGGCAGAGGTGAAGCTGGCCCCGGGCTCCATTCCGCTCAGGTTGTGCAAACGGGTCAGGCCGGGACTCAGGGCCCTGCTGTTTGTCTATGAAATCGAAAACCTGTCCCCGCAGGAGGTGGAACTGACCCTGACCTCGGAGTGGAACCTGGCCTTTTTTGAAAATGAATTTCGGGCCGGGACCAACCGGGTGGAATTCCGTGAAGGAGAACTCGTTCTCGAAGCTCCCGAGGCCCGGGAGATCTGGGTCTTTCCGATCAAGACAGTTTCTCAATCGGAAAAAGACTATGAAATAATTACCCAGGGCTTAAGTTGCCATCCGGTCTGGCGGTTGAAGCTGACGTCCCGGGAGAAAAAGCTGCTCTTTCTTGTCTTAAAGCACGGAAGATAATGACCTGCCACCTGGGGTCAGAATCTTTTCTCAAAAGATTTATATGATATAATTTAGCCGAACCTGCGAGCTGGAGAAGGGAATTTAAATGAAAGACCGGATTGAAACGGGGAAGAAATTTTTCTGCCTGGTTCTGCACAGCCATATTCCATACGTCCTCAACCACGGCACCTGGCCCCACGGGACCGACTGGCTTTTTGAGGCAGCCGCCGAAACCTACCTGCCCATTCTCGATGTCCTGAACCGGCTGGAGAAGGAGGGCCTCAAGTCCGGCCTGACCATCAGCTTTACCCCGGTCCTGGTTGAGCAGCTCAAGAGCCAGAAGTTTGTCCGGGGATTCATCGATTACCTGACGATGAAGCTGGAAGCGGCCGTCAACGATTATCTCTACTTCCAGCGGTCAGGCCAGAAGGAACTCCTGCCTCTGGCCCTGTTCTGGCGCAAGTGGTACGAAAAGACTTTCCGCCTGTTCGTCGACGAGTTTGGCTCCGACCTGGTCTCGGCCTTTTCCCGTTTCCAGGAGAGCGGCCAGGTGGAGATAATTACCTCGGCCGCCACTCATGGCTACCTGGCCCTTCTATCGCGTGATGAAAGCGTGGCCCACCAGGTGCAACAGGGGAAATTCGTCTATAAGAGATATTTCGGCCGACAGCCGAGCGGTTTCTGGCTGCCGGAGTGCGCCTACCGCCCCGGGTATTCCTGGAAGCCTCCGCTGGGCGAGTCGGAACCATACCTCCGGAAGGGAGTGGATGAAATCATGGGAGAGCAGGGCCTTAGCTACTTTTTCGTTGATGCCCACCTGCTCAAGGGCGGCGAGGCCCGGGGGGTCTACCTGGAAAAGTTTCCGGCCCTCAGGCATCTCTGGGAAAGGTACCGGGAGAAGTTCAAGGCCTCACCGGTCAGGCCCCAGGACCCCTACCAGCCTTACCTGGCCCATCCGTCTAAGGTCAGTTTCCTGGCCCGGGACGAAGTCTCGGGCAAGCAGGTCTGGAGCCGCTTCCAGGGTTATCCCGGAGACGGCCATTACCTTGAATTCCACAAGAAGCATTTTCCTGGAGGCCTGCGTTACTGGAGAATAACCGCTCCCGATTCCGACCTGGCCGATAAGCTGCCCTATGATTACAACCTGGCCCTGGACAGGACCGAGGCCCATGCCGGCCACTTTGTCTGGCTGCTGAATGAAACACTGAAAAATCACCAGGCCGGGGTGATTCCGTCGCTTTATGATACCGAACTTCTCGGCCACTGGTGGTTCGAGGGACCGGAATGGTTCTACCGGGTGGTCAAAAAGCTCCATGGACCGGAGTCGGCAGTCAGGCCGGCCTCCGTATCCAGCTCACTGGAAGAGGTCCCGGCCAGCCTGATCGTTTCCCTGCCCGAAGGCTCGTGGGGAGAGGGCGGTTACCACTGGATCTGGCTCAACGAAGATACTTCCTGGATCTGGTCCAGGATCTACGAGCTCGAAAATAGATGCCTTAGCTGGCTCAGGGATCCCGGGCAAATTCGCCGGCTCAACCCCCGGCTCCTCAAGCTGCTGTGCCAGGAAAAGTTCCTGCTGGAGAGCTCCGACTGGCCCTTTCTGATTTCCACCATGACCGCCCGGGACTACGCCGAGGCCCGGGCCAGCCTGCATTTTGAAAGAGCCAAGACGATTGTCCGGATGCTGGAAAGAAAGGGAGACCTCAGCCCCGAAGAAAGCTTTTTCCTGGAAAAAATAGAAGAGGAAGATTCAATTTTCAAGGAGATCATACTGCCAGATGGAAACATTTTATAAAAAAGTCCTGGTAATGATACTGTGCGGCGGAAAGGGGGAGAGGCTCTACCCCCTGACCAGGGACCGGGCCAAGCCCTCGGTACCCTTTGCCGGAAGTTACAGAATAATCGATTTCAGCCTGTCTAACTCCCTGAATTCCGGTTTCCGGAGGATCGCCCTCCTGACCCAGTACAAATCTCTTTCCCTGGAAAGACATATCCTCCAGGGCTGGAGCATTTTTCATCCGGAAAGCAACGAATACATCATCTCGCTTCCGGCCCAGGGCCGGGTCAGTGAGCACTGGTACGAAGGCACGGCCGATGCCGTTTTCCAGAACATCTACACCATCCAGCAGGAGAACCCGGATATCATCCTGGTACTGTCGGGCGACCATGTCTACCGGGTTGACTACCGGAAAGTACTCAAATTTTTCCTGGACAAGAAAGCCGAGGCCGTGGTCATGACCCACACCTGGCCGGTGGCCGAGGCCAGCCGGTTCGGGGTGCTGGGGATTGACCAGGACCACCGGATAATCAACTTTGCCGAAAAACCCAAGAAGCCATTTCCTCTGCCCTGGTCGTCAGAACAGGCCTTGATTTCCATGGGAGTCTACATGTTCTCAACTCCGGTCCTGGTCAAGGCCCTGATCAAGGATGCCCGCAACCCCAGGTCCAGCCATGACTTCGGCAAGGATGTTCTGCCGGCGATGATAAAAGAAAACCGGGTCTATGCCTACATTTACGAAGACTACTGGCAGGATATTGGAACTATCGACGCCTACTGGCAGGCCAACATGGACTTCCTGTCAGACAGGCCACCCTTTCAGCTCAATGACCCAGACTGGCCCATCAGAACTTATAAGCCCCAGTATCCGTCATCTTACGTGTCGGGCGGCGAAATCAAGAACTCCATCATCGGAGATGGCTGCTTGATATACGGAGGCCAGGTTCAGAACTCCATCCTGTCCTACGGGGTCACGATTGAAACGGGAGCGGTGGTGGAAGAGTCCATCGTCTTCGAGGGGACGGTTATCAAGAAAGGCGCCCGGATAAAAAGGGCTATAATAGATAAGAGCGTAATCGTCCCGGAAAAGTTTTCGATTGGCTATGAAGACACCCGGGACGGCGATTATTTTAAGATCAGCGCGGGCGGCATCAGGACGGTGCCCAAGGGCTGGAGGCTGGAATGATCACCTCCTACCGGATGCAACCGGCTAACTTTAACCCTGAAATTCCCAAGGAGCTGGTCCTGCTATCGATCATTGCCCAGAGTTTCTTCCAGCCCTTCTCCCTGGAAGATAATCTGCTGGTCATTTTAACTGCCCTGACTTCCGGTGCCGGCATCGGTTTCAACCGGGCCACCCTCTTCCTGAGCGAGGGGGATAAGCTCAAGGCCACTTTGTGGCTGGGCCCGAGGTCGCCGGAAGAGGCCGAGGCCATCTGGACCATGCTCAGTTCGCCCGGGCTCGGCTACGCCGAAATTGTGGAACACAACCGGGAGCTGGTCAGCCGTCTCCTGCCCGACCTGCAGCCAAAGCTCAAGGCTCTGGAATACAACCTGGAGGAGGAAGACCTGAAGTATCCGGCGGTGGCCGCCAGGGATAAAGAAATAGTCCTGGTGACCGGGGCCAGCACCGACCCCAGGGTCGACCGTCGCTTCCTGAATTTTGTCCAGGTGGAAGAGTTCCTGTGTCTGCCGCTCGTAGCCCGCAATGAAATAATGGGTGAGATAGTGGTGGACAATGCCATCACCCATGCTCCCATCTCTGCCAGGGACATAGAGCTGGCCAGCCTGTGCGCCCTGCTGGCCGGAAACTACATCCATACCACCAGGTTATACAAGAAGGTGCTGGAAATGGAAAAACTGGCTGCCCTGGGAGAGATGGCCGCTTTCATCTCCCACCAGCTAAGAAACCCGATCGTGGCCATCGGCGGCTTTACCCGTCAGCTGGTCAACCAGCCCTGCAACCAGGAAAAGTGCCAGAGGAACCTGCAAATCATCCAGGAAGAAATCAAACACCTGGAAGAAATCATCTTCCGGATGAGTCACTTCCTTCGGATTAAAATCAAAGAACTGGTGCCGATAGACTACCGCCCCATTCTGCTGGCAATCAAGGAAAGGCCGGACATTAAAGCCAAGGCTTCCGGTAAAACGATTACCATCAGCCTGCCCGAAAATAATTCCCTGATACTGTGCGACCCGGTGTACTTCGAAGAAGCCCTGGTCAACCTGCTGGATAATGCCCTGGACGTAACCCCGCCCGGGGGACGGGTCTACATCCGCGCCTGCCAGAGGAACAAGAAGTGGGTGACCATCACCGTGAAAGACTCCGGCCCGGGTCTGGACGAGAAGAGCCAGGAAAAGATGTTCAGTCCCTTCTTTTCGACCAAGGAAAGCGGCCTGGGACTGGGGCTGCTTTTTGTCAGGCGCGTGCTGGAATCCTGCGGCGGCAAGATCGAGGTCCGGAGCAAGCCGGGGAGGGGCACCATGTTCAGGCTTTATTTTTTGGGTAGAGAAAGGGGGTCAACATGAAAAAAATATTGCTGGTCGAAGACGACAAGAGTCTGAGCCTGCTTTACCAGGAAGAGCTCAGCCGGGAGGGTTACGAGGTGGTTCTGGCCGCCGATGCCGAATCGGCCCTGGAGCTGGTCAGGTCTGGCGGCTTCGACCTGATCATCACCGACATCAGGATGCCAGGCAAGGACGGGATCGAACTCATCTCCAGTATCATGGGCATGAGGAAGGACATCCCCATCATCATCAACACCGCCTACCAGAGCTACAAGGGCGACTTCATGACCTGGGCTGCCGATGCCTACCTCATCAAGTCCTCGTCCCTGGACGAGCTGAAGACAAAAATCAGGGAGCTCCTGGCCGATTGAGGTCGGACCTCAGAAATTGAAAGGTTAATTGAAAATGCCCGAACTGAGAAAAGACATATTAACCGGTCGCTGGGTAATCATATCGACCGAACGAAGCAAGAGGCCCGATGATTTCCGCCCGGCAGAAAGTCCGGAGCCGAAAAAAGAGAGCCTGGCCTTCTGTCCTTTCTGTCCCGGCAACGAATCCAAGACTCCGCCCGAAGTCTATGCCGTCCGCGAAGATCATTCCGAACCAGACCGTCCGGGCTGGACGATAAGGGTGGTCCCCAACAAGTTCCCGGCCCTGCAGCCCGGATCCCCGCCACCCAAGAAGACCAGGGGATCATACCAGTGGATGGAAGGAGTGGGAGTCCACGAGGTCATCATTGAGACTCCTGACCATAACCAGGAACTGTCTGACCTGCCGCCCGCCCACCTGGCCCGGATCATCCAGGTCTTCAGGGAGCGAACCATTAACATAGAAGAGGTCTATCACCACCAGTACGTCCAGATTTTCAAGAACAAGGGCAAGGAAGCCGGGGCTTCCCTGGCTCATCCTCACTCCCAGCTTATAGCCACCCCCATAGTTCCCAAGAGAATCAAGGAAGAAATCTACGGGGCAGAACGGCTTTACCGCAACCAGTTCCGGGAGTGCGTTTTCTGCCGGATGCTGAGAGAAGAGCAGTCGGCCGGCGAGCGGCTGGTTTACCGGAATGAAAAATTCGCGGTGCTCGCCCCCTATGCCTCCCGCTTTCCGTTTGAAATGGCCATCTTCCCGCTGAGACACGCGGCCTTCTTCCGGGCCATAACTGACGAGGAAACTGATTTTCTGGCCGAGGCCATAAAACAGGCCCTTGGCCGCCTGCGACTCCAGCTATCCGACCCGGCCTACAACCTGGTTTTCCATCACGCTCCCAATCCCCAGGTTTCAGAAAAGGCCTGGCCGGGCATAGATTCTTATTACCACTGGCATATCGAGGTGATGCCGATATTGACCAAGGTGGCCGGTTTTGAGCTGGGGACCGGGTTCTACATCAACCCGGTGCCACCGGAAGTGGCTGCCGAGTACCTCAGGAAAAACGAGCCGCCGGCCAGCTGAGCATCTGGCGGTAGAGGTTGAAATAATCTTCGGCCGATTTTTCCCAGGAAAAGTTGCTGGCCAGACCATTTTCCACCAGCCGGGACCAGAAGGGTTCTTTCCTGTAAAAAGTCAGTGCCCTGGACACGGCCTCGACCAGGGGAGCGGTCTGGTAGTCCTGAAATAGAAAGCCGTTGCCCTTCAGGGTAGCCGGATTGAATTCAGACACGGTATCTCTGAGGCCACCGGTGCTCCTGACAACCGGAACCGTTCCGTAACGCAGACTGTACATCTGGGTGAGACCGCAGGGCTCGTAGCGGGAGGGAATCAGAAAGAAATCGCTGCCGGCGTAAATCAACCTGGCCAGGCGGTCGTCAAAGGCAATCTTAAGACCCAGACGGCCTGGATATTTCTTCTGGGCTTCTACGAGCAGGTTCTGGATCTCAATTTCTCCGGTGCCCAGGATGACCAGGTAGAGTTCTTTTTTAAGAAGTTCGTCCAGGCTACTGACCAGCAGGTCAAAGCCCTTCTGTCCGGCCAGCCTGGAAACCATGCCCACCACCGGCCGGGCGGAGTCCAGCGGAAAATTAAAGTACCGGAGAAGCTCCAGCCGGCAGACTGACTTTCCGGCCAGGTTGCCCCTGGAATAGTGGGCGGGGAGGGCCGGGTCGGTTTCGGGATTCCATTCCATATAATCTATGCCGTTCAGAATGCCGAAAAGACGGTCCGACCGCTTGCGCAGGACACCCTCCAGACCGCAACCGAACTCCGGGGTTTGAATTTCCCGGCTGTAGGTGGGGCTGACCGTGCTGATGGCATCTGAGTATAAAAGGCCAGCCTTGAGAAAATTAACCTTCCCGTAAAATTCCAGGTCTTCCGGGTTGAAAAGATGCCCGGGAAGGCCAACCCGGCCGAGCAGGTCAGGCGAAAACAGGCCCTGGTAGGCCAGGTTGTGAATGGTACAAAGCAACCTGGTCTCGGCAAAAAAGCCATCAGTCACCGGGCGATGGCGGAGATAGGCGAAGGCCAGGGAAGATTGCCAGTCGTGAGCGTGGATGATGTCCGGCCTTAAGGACAGAGCCCGGAGCGTTTCCAGGGCAGCCAGGGAAAAGAAGGCAAAGCGCTCGCCGTTATCCGGGTAATCTCCTTCCGGCGTGCTGTAAAGATAATCCCGGTCAAATAGCCGCGGGTTATCTATGAGGTAAACCCTGAAACCTTCAGACTGAAATTCCTGGACTGAAAAAAACTTTTCCGAACCGGGCCAATCTATCATAATTCGCTCGAACACCGTCTTCAGGGGAAGATTCTTCTTCCTCACCTCGCGGTGAAGCGGCATAATGGCCATCACCTCAAGCCGGGGATTACGGCTCAGGTACCTGGGCAGGGCCCCGGTGACATCGGCCAGGCCCCCGGTCTTGGCCAGCGGGGCCATCTCCGGGGTAAGGAAAACCACTCTGATCCTGGTTTCTTCGTTCATGCCTTCTCCTTATATTCTGACTTCCTTACGGGAAAAAATTACGCGGGAAAAACATTCGGGTATATGAGAATCATAAACTCCGTGGGCATTGAGGGCCCAGCCGGCTGAAGGTTCCAGCCGGCGACCCCCGGCCTCCAGGGCTTCAAACCGGGAAAAGCTCATCCGCCAGACATCCCCGTCGCCGGGAGGCAGCGGACGGCCCTGGGCCAGGACCTCCATTCCATTCCAGGGGAAGGCCAGTTCCACCGTCCAGCCGCGGTCGATATCCGTGGAATCGTTCAGGGTGCCTTCCACCCGGACCGCCCACTTCAGGCCAGGGAAATCCCAGTCCAGAAAAGCCCAGCGCCGGCCGCGCGGGTGGCGGCCGCAGCGGGAAGAATCCTGGAATCCGCCCAGGACATCGACCCGCCGCCGGTAGAGGTCAAATTCTGGCCGGTCGAAATAGCCACCGGGCTTCAGGGCTTCCTGCCAGATGTAAAAAACTTCATAGATGGTGCCCAGGGCATTGACCTGAAGTTCGTAGTAGCAATCCGGCCCGGCGATGAAGACCTCGACGTCATTCTCCAGCCAGAGGAAGGAATCTCTTTCCGAGAGGTGGGCCTGGACATCTGGTTCTTCTACCCAGAAGGCCAGGTAGAAATATTCATCATCCCAGAGCGCGGCCATCCTGGTATCAAGGAGAGCCGGCCTTCCGGTAACCAGGTCCACGAACCTTTCTGAACGGGGCGCTTCCTTCCAAATAGGTTTATCCAGGTTTCCATCGACCTTGACCGGAAGGGGAGTCCGCAGACAGGTATAGCTGGCCGGAGGGGCAGGCATCATTCGCTTAAAATCATATTGGCTGTTTTCCATGCCGCTAAACCCCTGATGAACGTCATCGATGAAGTTTTATATATTACCAGTAAAAGCTTCTGCTGACAATCCGCAGACCGCCAAAAGTCGGCCCTGGTTGACACCTGAAGCAGGCTGGGGCAGAATTAAGTGCCGATGATAGTGGTGGCTGCAGTCTTCAAGAAAGCGGGTCGGGTGTTGCTGGCCGAAAGAAGCGGGCAAGCCCCTCTAACTCTAACGGGCTGGGAATTTCCGGGCGGAAAGGTTGAACCGGGAGAAACTCCGGAACAGGCTCTGGCCAGGGAGATCAGGGAAGAAATGGGAGTGGCCATAAGCGTCGTCCGTTTCCTGGAAATGGTCCACCTGCCCGGAGCTCCCGAGGCCAGGTTGATGGCCTTTGAAGCCAGGCTGGAATCGGAAGACATAAGCCTGAGCTCGCACCGCCGGTATGCCTGGGTAGAACCAGGAGAGCTTGAAAATTTCAACCTGCTTCCAGCCGACCGGGAACTGGTGAAAAAACTGGCTGCCCGAAACCTTCTGGTCTGAACACCCCGGATGAACTTGCTGGCAGCGCGGGGGCGGTTGCCAGGCGATTAAGACAGAAGCCAGGACGGGGAAGAAATGAATAAAGAAAGAAATCCAGTAAAGGACCGAAGAAAAGCAAAGGTCTGCGATGGGGTGGTTCTCAAGCCCGGGCGGGAAAAATCCATCCTCAGCCGGCACCACTGGATTTTTTCCGGGGCCATACAGTCCTACCCGGAAAATTTTCTCAACGGCGGGATTTACCCCGTTTATTCGGCGGCCGGACAACTCCTCGGACACGGCTATTTCAACCAGAAGTGCTCCCTGGCTGGAAGGTTACTGAGTTTCGGCCAGGAAGACCCGCAGCTGGCCCTGAGAAGAAACCTGGAGCAGGCGATTCAGCTCAGACGGCACGTCTGCCGGCAGGCCGAAGCGGTCAGGCTGGTTAATGGCGAAAGCGACAACCTGCCCGGACTGGTGGTGGACCGTTATGGACCCGGTCTGGTTATTCAGGTTTCGACCCTGGGAATGGAAAAACTCAAGGAGCGGATTCTGGACTTACTGAGAGAGACCCTGAACCCCACCTATGTTTACGAAAAATCTCTTATACCATCGCGGAGGGAAGAAGGCCTGAGCGAGTTTGAGGGCCTGCTCCTCGGAAGGCTCGAAGAACCGGTGACGGTGGAAGAAAACGGTTTGAAGTTCAACATCTACCTGACCGAATCGCAGAAAACCGGCTTTTTCCTGGACCAGCGCGAAATGCGCCTGCTGGTGCGGTCCCTGGCCGGAGGATTAAAAGTCCTGGACGGCTTCTGCTACACCGGAGGGTTTGCCGTGGCCGCCCTGAAAGGGGGAGCCAGCCGGGTGGACCTGGTCGATTACTCGAAAAGAGCCCTGGAAACGGCCGGAGCCAACCTGCGGCTTAACGGCTTTTCTGAAGATTCATTCAGTCTTATCAACCAGGACATGTTTGAGTTTTTGGCAGGGAGCGAAGGGCTCGATCATGGGCTGGTCATCCTGGACCCGCCGGCCTTTGCCCGGAAAAAAGCCGATGAGAAGCCGGCCATCAAGGCCTACCGTGAATTGAACCGCCTGGCCATGAGCCGGATGGAGCCGGGAAGCTTTCTGCTGACGTTTTCCTGCTCCTATTACGTCGATAGCCAGACCTTCCAGAAAACCATCTTCCAGGCAGCCCTGGAGGCCGGGCGGGAAGCCAGGATCATCCAGCGCCACCGCCAGGCCCTGGACCACCCGGTAAGCATTTTTCACCCGGAGAGCGATTACCTTAAAGGCCTGCTGCTCTACATAAGTTAGGACCGGATTGTTCCCTGCCAGGTTTTTGAGTTCAAAAAGGAATTAACAGGTGATAGCGGGGAGGTTTAAGATCGCCCATGCCTTGGAATCGACAATATATGAACGGTTATTCATATATCAAGCCGGCTGGCCGGGAAATGCCAGGACCGGCTGCCCGGAAGCCGGGAAGGGGAGAATCCGGCTTCTGACCTGCTCCAGAATTGCTGCCCGGACCCTCTGCGGACAACCACCCGGCAACGAGCTGAAGGTTCAGGGCAACGGGCAAAAGGTTCTGATCGGGTTATCAACACAGTTTGCCCCGGCCGGCAAAATTAAATATAATCAAGCAAAGGAGGCAAGATGGAAGCCCAGGAAATAATCAGGAGAACTCACCGCATCGCCGCCCTGGTCGGCTTTTCAGTCCTGGGGGCGATGGCCCTTTACCTGGTACTGGTGGAACTCATCCGGATTAAAATGGCCCCGTTTCATGGGCTGTACCCGATAACCGACCCGCAAGCCGTAAGAAACCTGCGCTACCTGTTCTACGGCCTGTCAGCCGCAAGCGTTATCCTGGCCCGTATCCTGCAGTCCCTCCTTTTAAGGAAAAAGCCGGGCGACCGCCCGGAGGACCTGCTCAACAAGCTTCACCGCACCTCGCTCATCATGGTCATCATGAGCGAGCTACCGGCCCTGTTCGGGCTGATCTTATTTTTAATCCGTGGTTTAAACCGTGATTTTTACATCCTTCTCGGAATTTCGGTGGTGGTCCTGTTCATCTTCTTTCCCAGGCGCCGGGCCTGGGAAGAATGGCTGGTCAGCCAGACCTGAGGCCGGGAACGCCAAAAGGTTCAAGACTGGCCCAGGGGGTTCTGGAGTGAAATCAGATCCAGCCAGTCTGATTTTTCGTATATATAACCTTTATGATCTTCAGGCAGCGAGGTTCGGATGAGAAAACCAGGTTCACCAAAGACCAGCCCGGTCTTCTGGTTATGGCTGATTCTGTTCCTGGCCTGCGGGCTGAAAGCCATGGCCGATGACCGGCCTGTTCGCTATGACCTCAAAGTGGAGCTAATACCGGAAACGGCCATGCTCCAGGGAAGAGAGACCTTAGTCTGGACCAACCGGACGGCAGATTACATCCCGGATATTCAGTTCCACCTGTACTGGAACGCCTTCAAGAACGAGCGGTCCACCCTGGCCCGGGAAGCCGGCCGTGAGAAGATGATTTCCCGGTACAGGGCTAAAAAAGACGAGTGGGGCTGGATCAAGCTGGTTTCCCTGAGTACAGGTTCGGGCCTGGACCTGATGCCGGCAGCCACCTTTATCAGCCCGGATGAACCCCATAATCCAGACGACCAGACCGTCATGCGGGTGGAGCTGCCCGAGCCCCTGGCTCCGGGCCAGGCCATCACCCTTAACCTGGAATTTCAGGCCAAGGTACCAGGGAGTGGCCTGAGGACCGGTTATTACCGGGATGGTTTTTTCATCTCCCAGTGGTTTCCCAAGCCCGGTGTTTACGAAGAAGGCCGTGGCTGGAACTGCCACGAGTATCACCTGAACTCGGAGTTCTATGCCGATTTTGCCGATTACCGGGTCGAGATTACCGTGCCTGAACGTATGGTGGTGGGGGCCAGCGGGGAAGAAGTGGCCAGGCGGGATGACCCGGCCAGCGGCAAGACCACCTATACCTCCATCCAGCAGAACATCCACGATTTCGCCTGGACAGCCTCACCCCGGTTTTTGAAGCTGGAAAGGTGGTTCAGGGGCGAAGAAGAAGTCACACCAGAAGAATACCGGCAGATGGCCGAGCTCCTGGGTTTGAGCCTGGAAGAGCTTAGACTACCCGACGTCAAGATGATTCTGCTTATTGAAAAGCAGCATCAACACCAGGCCGAAAGGCACTTCAGAGCCCTGAGGGCGGCCCTGAAATATTATGGCCTCTGGTACGGTCCCTATCCCTACAGAACGATAACCATGGTCGACCCGCCCTATCGAACCGGAAGCGGCGGCATGGAGTATCCCACTCTATTTACCGCCGGCACCTCGGTTCTCCTGGAAAAAGATGTCCTGTCCCCGGAACAGGTAATAATCCATGAATTCGGGCACGGTTACTGGTACGGACTGGTGGCCAACAACGAGTTCGAGGAAGCCTGGCTGGATGAGGGAATTAACACCTATTCCACGGGCCGGGTCTCCGAGGTGGCCTACGGTCCCGGACGGCTGCCTTTTCGCTTTAACGGCCTGCCGCTTAATTGGCTTATAAGATTCCCGGCGGTTTACGACTGGCAGCTGGGTCGGGTGGTTTCGGCCACGGTGGCCGAGCTCGACCCCATACTCACTGAATCCTGGAAATTTTTTAACTCCATGAGCTATTCACTTAACGTTTACTACCGGGCGGCCACCTGTCTCCATACTCTGGAGAAATTGCTGGGAGAAAAGACCTGGGCCAGGGTCATGCGGACTTACCATATGAGATATCGATTCCGCCACCCCCGGACCGAGGATTTTATCCGGGTGGTCAACGAAGTTTCTGGCCAGGACCTGACCTGGTTTTTTAAGGAATTCTTTTTTAACGCCAATAATTTTGATTACGCCATCGGCTCGGTCGAAACCCGCCTGAAGCCCGAGAAATACCAGGGAGTCTTCGATGGCCTGCCGACCGGCCAGGCCAGCTCGCCGCCCGCCAAGGACCGGGAGAAAACTGTGCCCAAGAAGGAAAAAATTTACGAAACGGTAATTACCCTGCGCCGCTACGGCCCGGCCCGTCTTGGACCCGGACATGTCCTGAAGCTCAGGGTTGATTTCGAAGACGGCAGCAGCGAGTGGCGTGAATGGGATGGACAGGGTCGCTGGGTGCGCTTTTATTTTGAAAAGCCGGCCCGGATCAAAACGGCCGTTCTCGACCCCGAGGCCATCTGGCTGGTGGACAGCAATTTATCCAACAACAGCTACTCCGTGCAGGGTCCCGGAACCAGGCTTCTGGCCGCCACCGGAAAACTGGTCTGGTTCCTGCAGCACCTGCTGCTGACTTTCTCCGGGCTGCTGTAAACGAGAGGAGATGACAATGGGACTTCAAAGCTACTTAAATTCCGGTTTTAACAGGACCATCTCCAGGTTCAGGCTATCGGTCTACATCTGGCTGATCTTGCTGGTCCTGGCTCTCCTGGCCCTGGCTCCCATTAACTCTCTTCTGAGAAACAGCCTTGGCCACTTTTATCTGCCGGACAAACCCGTTATGCCTTTTGAGCTGAACCTGGCCGAAGTTTTCCTGGCCAACCAGAAGATTCTCAGTCCATATTTTGGTTTTTTGCTGACCTTGATGCTGCTGGCCGGCCTGATTTTTACCTTCCTCAGCGCCGGACTGTTCGGCCGGATGCTCAGCCCCGACCCGGTGGTGACCTTCAGGGAATTTCTCTCGGACGGAGCCCGTCATTTCTGGAAATTTTTCCAGTCGCTCCTTCTCTTTCTGCCCTTTCTGGCCGTGCTTCTCATCCTTTTCCGATTGCTGTCCGCCCCGCTCAACCTGTGGTCAAGCCGGGCAGTAACAGAGTGGCCGGTTATCATCTCGGCCAACCTGCGAATGCTGGTTCTGGTCCTCCTCTGGACAGCCTTCAAGCTGCTCCTGGACCTGGTCAGAATAATCATGGTATCCGAATCAAAAAAAGTAATCCCGGCTTATGTCTCAGCCCTTCGTTTCCTGAAACGCCACTTTCTCGGGCTCTGGGGCCTCTATCTGCTGCTGGGCCTGGCGGTCATAATTATCTCTGCTTTCTGGTTCTTCGTTATGCGCCTGCTGCCGGCCGGGGTCGTTCCGGGAGTCCCGGCCTTTATATTTCTGGGCCAGGCGTATATAATCTTCAGAGTGCTGGCCCGCCAGGTTTTTATCGGAGTTGAATACGCCTACTATCTCCGGCGGAAAGGCGACTGAACGATGAAGGTCAAATTTCTGGGGGCGGCTTCCCAGGTCACCGGTTCCTGTTTTCTGCTTTCAGCCAACGGTCTGAATTTCCTGGTGGACTGCGGTCTCTACCAGGAACGTGATTTCCAGGCCCGCAACTGGGAACCCTTTCCCTTTCCACCGCAGAAGATTAATTACATCTTATTGACCCATGCCCACCTCGACCACTGTGGACTCATCCCGAAAGTGGTCCGGGAGGGATTTCGAGGCCGGATTCTCTGCACTCCGCCCTCGGCTGAAATCCTGCCCATAGTTCTTTTCGACACGGCCAAGCTCCAGGAAGAAGACGCCCAGATCAAAAAGAAAAGGCATGAAAAAGAAGGGCGGCGCGGGCCTTACCCGGAAATTCCTCTTTACACCACCGCTGATGTGGAGAAAGCCCTGCCGCTGGTGGAAGCGGTGGATTATCATCTCAAGGTCAACCTGGGGTCAGGAGTCCAGGCCACCTTCAGAGAAGCCGGCCATATCCTGGGCTCGGCCATCATCGAGCTGACGGTTGAAGACGAAGGTGGACAGGGGACCAGGAAGATTCTATTCAGCGGGGACCTCGGGCAATGGAACAAACCGCTGGTCCGGGACCCGGAAACCTTTCAACAGGCTGATTACATTTTCCTGGAATCAACCTACGGCGACCGGGAACACGATCACCCGGAGACAGTCTCGGACCGGCTGGCCGAAAACGTCAACCGGGTGGTGTCGCGGGGCGGCAACCTGGTCATTCCGACCTTCGCCATCGAGCGAGCCCAGGAACTCATGTTTCACCTCAGCCACCTGGTGAGAGAGAAAAAAATACCGCAGCTGCCCGTTTTCCTGGACAGTCCGATGGCCGTTTCGGTAACCAACGTTTTCGGTCATTACTTGAAATACCTGGACGACGAGTCCAGGGCTCTCTTCTCTTCCGGGAAGAACCCATTCGAATTTCCCGGCCTGAAACTGGTCCAGAGTTTCGAAGAGTCCAGGCTGATAGAGAAGACCCGTGGTCCAGCCATCATCATGGCCGGATCGGGCATGTGCACCGGGGGCCGCATCAAGCAGCACCTGGTCAACAACATCAGCCGGCCGGAATCAACCATCCTGTTCGTTGGTTACCAGGCTAAGGGAACCCTGGGCCGGCAGATACTGGAAGGCA
>JABLWX010000053.1 GCA_013178315.1 Candidatus Aminicenantota bacterium | reverse complement strand
AGAGCCGGCACAATTTCATGGGCATCGCCCAGCCTGGCTTCAATCAGGTGGTCCAGGCCAGCTTCCTTGAAGTTGGCCACCGCCTGGCGGTAGCGGTCCTCGTCAATTTCTATGGTTACCAGCCGGCCGCCGGTTTTGCTCAGGGCCCAGGCAATCCAGATGCCTGAATGGCCGGTTGAGGTGCCGATTTCCAGCGCCCGCCTGTAGCCATGTTTGATAATCAGGTCATAAAGGATCTGCCCGTCGCTTTCCGGGACATTCATGTCGTGCCAGGTATAACGCCGGCTTTCCAGGAATTTTTTTACCCGCCGGTCAAGGGCCGTTTCCTCGCTCTGCGCCTTCCCGCCGCCCGAGTATAGGGTGACGGCTCCAAGCAAGATGAAGGCCAGCAGAAGCAAAAACGCAGCCATCCTGTTGATAATACTAAGTTTAGCTTTCGCTGTCATTTTCATGGGTTTCAGCTTTCAGACTTTGTTACCATCAATGTTCATATTTCACCACTCCAGTTTACCAGATTTTGCTTTCCCGGGCCCGGCATTTCTTCTGTCCTCAATTAGACTAGACCCGGACCTGGGACTGGCTGGCAGAAGAAACTACCTTCTGACAGCAGCCTTCCATGCTTTTATTTGTTATCTACCCGGGCTCTGCCGGCAAAATTTTACTTTTCTTTTTTTTGCTTTTATGTTATTAGTAATTCTCAAAGCTTAAGGTCTTATAAGTGATAACCGAAATAAAAGAACCGGCGGTTGATCCCTTTTTTAGTGCCAGTCCGGCACGGTTTTTAACGATAAACAATTCGGCACAAGGAGTCTTTCATGTTTCCTAATACCCACTTCAAGAATGCCAAGAAATACTGGTACATGGGCAAGCTTTACGACTGGTCAGAAGGCATCTTCCACCCCATGATGCACGCCCTGCATTATGGAACCTGCACCTTTGAGGGTATCAGGGCCTATCCCACCTCCAGGGGCCCGGCCATTTTCCGGCTCAAGGAACACATCGACCGCTTTTTCCACTCGGCCCAGGTCATCAAGATGAAGGTCCCCTATACCAAAGAAGAGGTCATAGAAGCCTGCCGGCTGATCGTGCGGGAAAACCAGCTGGATAGCGCCTACATCAGGCCGCTGCTGTTTTATTCTTACGGCAACCTTGGCCTGGTGCCCAAGTTCTCGCCGGTGGAATTGCTGGTCGGAGCCTGGGAATGGGGCGCCTACCTCGGCGAAAAAGCCAGGCTGGGGGTTAATGCCTGCATCGTCCCCAAGCGCCGGATTCATAACTCGCAGCTCGACCTGTCGGCCAAGCTGGGCGGAGTCTATGTCCAGTCGATGATCAACGGCACCGAGGCCCGGGAAAGGGGCTACGATGAAGCCATCTTCCTCAACCTGGAAGGCCGGGTGGCCGAGGGCCCGGGTGAGAACCTGTTCGTGATAAAGGACGGAGTACTCCACACCAACGACCGCTCGGAATCGATCCTGGAAGGTATCACCAGGACCAGCCTGCTGGAGATCGCGGCCGACCTGGGCTACGGGACTAAAGTCGCTCCGATTACCAAGGGCGACCTATTCCAGGCTGACGAGGCCTTCTTCTGCGGGACGGCCGTGGAAGTAACCTCGGTGGTTAAAGTGGCCGATTTCTCAGAAAACCCGGTTGATGGCCCGGTGTATATCCTTGGCAGTGGGAGTCCCGGACCGATTACCACCAGGATTGCCGAAGAGTACAAGAAGGTAGTCACCGGCCAGAACCCGAAGTTCGAAAAGTGGCTGACCTACGTCAGGGATTAGCTGGCCCCAGGCGGTTTCTGTAATTCAAGCCTGCTGAAGGGAGTTTTCCAATGAAAATCTTAAGGCCGGCGAGAAAAGAACCGACCGGGAAAACGAAAAAAGCGAAGTTAGTCTGCCTATCTTTCATACTCCTTCTTTTATTCAGCCTGGCTTATGGACAGAATATTCTATCCTCGCTCGGCGAAAAACAGAATTACCGCAGCAAGAGGATTTCATCCTTTGACCCGACCGGCGGCAACCGCGACGCCATCAGCATCGCCCCCGGCCAGACCGCGGTCCTGGCCGAGATCAAGGGGCCGGCGGCCATCCATCACATCTGGTTTACCATCTCGGCCGAAGCTTTTTATGGTCGCAAGCTGGTACTGCGGATGTACTGGGACGGGGAGGATACTCCCTCGGTTGAGGTTCCCGTGGGCGACTTTTTCGCCGTCGGTCACGGTCTAAACCGCAACCTGGTCTCGGTGCCCATCGTCCGTTCCTCAGAGGGCCGGGCCCTAAACTGTTACTGGTACATGCCCTTCCGCTGGTCAGCCCGCATCACCGTGACCAACGAAGGCAGCCGACCCGTAGGTTCCTTCTATTACTACATAGATTACCGGGAAGTCGACGACCTCAAGCCTGAAGCCCCCTACTTCCATGCCCAGTACCGGCAGGAATTTCCCTGCGAGCCCGGGAAAAACTACCTCATCCTGGACGCCGTCGGCCGCGGTCACTACGTGGGCTGCAACCTGAGCGTCCTGCAGAGGTCCATGGGCTGGTGGGGTGAGGGTGACGACATGATTTACGTGGACGGGGAAGAGTCGCCGTCCCTTCACGGCACGGGCAGCGAGGATTATTTCTCCGACGCCTGGGGAATGAGAGAGGGCAATAATTTTTATTACGGCTGCTCGCTCCAGGAAGAAGACTTCCAGGTGGGGGCCAAGGCCACGGTTTACAGATTCCACCTGCCCGACCCCATCCCCTTTTCCAGGTCGATAAGGGTCACCATAGAGCACGGCCACGCCAACGATCGCTCGGATTTCTACAGCTCGGTGGCCTACTGGTACCAGGCCGAGCCGCACAAGCCATTCCCACCATTCCCGCCGGTCGACCGGAGATTGCCCTTTGCCCTGGAGACCAGTGACAATTTTACCCAGCCGCTCTGGGTGAAAATCAATAACGTTGAAGGCAACGAAATAACCTACCAGGACAATGTCAGCGGGACCAGGATAACCGCGCCGACCCTGGCCACGATTCTTACTTCCTATTATGACCAGGGCGGCCAGCGATACCAGGCCGTCGGCACAGAAGGAGCCAGCACCGGTTACCGGGCGAAACTCACTCTCAAAGCCAGCCTGCACGACATTTACGATATCCAGGTTTATTACCTGAAAGGGCCGGGAATCGGCAACTGGTCCATCCTGAAAGAAATTCCAAAGACGGAAGAAAAGACCGGTTCAGAAGAAGAAAAGAAAAGCGACGAGACGCAGGAAAAGGTCCAGGAAAAGATAAAAGAAGAGGAAAAGAAAGAAGTCGAGGAAAAGCAGGAACAGGTGGAGCCCGTAACCCCACCCGAGCCCGAATACCAGACCCTGGCCAGGGTCAATGGCTATGGGCCGGAAACCTCGATCGAAACCCTGACCATCAAGGCCCAGGAACTCGTGATGGGAGAAAATGTTTTCTGGCTGGAAGTCGCCGGAAAGGACGTCAGGTCCACGGCCTCCGACCTGGCCATCGTCGGGGTGAATCTCATTCCGGCCAGGCAAAACTTCGCCCTGGACTGGTACCTGATAGGACCCTTTGACGCGCCCGACATGAACAACCTGACCACCGTCTATCCGCCGGAGCAGGAAATAAAGCTTAACAGGTCCTACCAGGGCAAAGGTGGATTGCCCGTTGCCTGGAAGCAGGTTAAAGCCCCGGCCAGCGGCTACGTGGCCCTGAGCCAGCTGGTCCAGCCCAATGAGCAGGCCATCGCCTACGGCCTGACCTACCTGTATTCCCCCGAAGACCGTGAAGTGGTTCTTCTCCTGGGGAGCGATGACGGGGTCAGGCTGTGGGTAAACGATAACCTGGTCCACACCAACCCTTCATACCGCGGGGCCTATCCCGACCAGGACAGGGTCAAAGTCAGGTTGCAGGCCGGCTGGAACAAGGTGCTGATAAAGGTGCTGCAGGGTGCCGGGGGCTGGGGTTATTACCTGAGGATCCCCGACCCGAAAGGCGAGTACCGCTGGAGCGCCCGCCCGTCAGAGAAGTGACGGGCCAGGATAATCGGGGCTCTGCCAGGAAAACCCAAAAATATTTTTCGGTTCTTTCAGCAGATAAATTCCTGCGAGCTCTTCATGTGGCTGGTTAAGGTTGATTGACTGCCGGTTCTTGGAAGATTAATTATTCTTAACCATTGTTCTCAATTTGAAGTAATCAGGATTTCTTAAATTCCTGATACTTTGAATGTTGGAACTTGGAGTCAGTCCCCTTTCGGAATATCTAATTTTTAATATAGACTGAACCCCTGGTCGCCCCTGGTAACCTGTGGTTTAATTAAGAAAAGCTGACTTCGGGCAAATTAATTCCGAAAAAGTGAAGAAAAAGAAATGGCGCAATAGATATTCCTATCAAAATGGATTCCCTTAAGGTTTTAAGATTCAGACATTGGACAAAATATCGCAGGCCCCACAACCCAAGACTGGTCGATTTCAAGATTTATTTAATTTCAGCAACTCTTCGGCCTTCTGCCGGATTATTTCCAGGGCCTGGCGCACATGGCGTTCCTCGGTAGTTCTCTGCCCGACGACCAGACGAATTGTGTACTTTCCGTTAAGCGTGGTATGGGTCATGAACAGCTTTCCGGTGGAATTTACCGCCTCCAGCAGCTTCCGGTTGAGTTCGTTGAGGCCATCTTCCGGGCGCCCGTCATTCAGCCTGAAGCAAACCAGGCTGAAGTACACCGGGGCCAGGATTTCAAACCTCCGGTCCTGCCGCAGTTCATCGCGGAAGAGCTCGGCCAGGTGAATGTGGCGGCGGATAATTTTCTTGATCCCTTCCACCCCGTAGCTCCGCAGCACAAACCACAGCTTCAAGGCCCGGAAGCGGCGCCCGAGTTGAATGCCCCAATCCCGGTAATTCTTGACCACGGCATCAACCCCGGTCTTGAGGTATTCGGGATGAATTTCAAAGGTTCGGGTCAGGGCTTCCGGATCCTTGACAAAGAAGGCCGAGCAGTCAAAGTTGGTCAGCATCCATTTGTGCGGGTTAAAGACCAGGGAATCGGCCAGCTCCGCTCCTTCCAGGACCCAGCGTTTCTCGGGCAGGATGGCCGCCGTGCCGGCATAGGCGGCATCAACGTGCAGCCAGAGGCCGTATTTCTGGCAGATTTCACCGATGGGTTTTAAGGGGTCCACGGCCCCGGAAGAAGTGGTGCCGACTGTGGCCACCACGCAGGCCGGCTTGAGGCCGGCCTCGAGGTCGTTTTCAATGGCCCGTTCCAGCTCGCCCGGAATCATGGCAAACTCGTCATCAACCGGTATGTGCACCAGATTCTTTTTACCATAGCCGGCAATCTTTACCCCCTTGTCCACGCTGGAATGGGCTTCCCGGGAGGCATAAACGCGAAGGGTTTCGATGAAGCCTTCATCATTCACCCTGAAACCGGTGATTTTTTCCCGGGCCGTGAGCAGGGCGCACAGGGTGGCGGTGGAAGCCGTATCCTGGATGACCCCGGCATAGCCCTCGGGCAGTCCGATCATCTGCCGCAACCAGTCCATGACCACCTCCTCCAGCTCGGTGGCCGCCGGGGAGGTCTGCCAGACCATGCCCTGGGTACCCAGTCCGGCCGCCAGCAGCTCTCCCAGGATGGAGGCCGGGCTGTTGTTGGACGGAAAGTAGGCAAACCAGCCCGGATGCTGCCAGTGGGTGATCCCGGGCATGATAATCCTGTTAAAATCTTCTAAGATCCTGTCCATTTCCTCGGGGTGGGCCGGAGGCGTAGGCGGTAACTGGGCCTTTATTTCTCCGGGCTGGACGGTGGATTTGACCGGGTACTTTTCCGCATTTTCCAGGTAATCGGCCACCCAGTCCACCAGTTCATGGCCATATTTCCTGAATTTTTCCTTGTTCATGAGGCTTTCTCCTTCAAAACGGGCCTCTGGCCGGGGTTTTCAGGCATAAAAAGGCAATTATTCCGCCAGACATCGGTATTTTAACCCCGGAAGGGCCCAAAATTAAAGCCTTGAACCCAAAAACTTGCATCCAGGACCTGTTTTTTTCCCATATAGCAGCATCCGTCGGAAAATTTCAGGAAAATTTTAAAAACTGTAAAATTTTTCTTGCAAAATTTTTTTATTCATGGTATAATTTTGTTGTAGTTAGCAAGGGGAAAAAGATAATTATCAGGAAAAGCGGCTTTTTATTTCATTCTCTTTAATTTTTTTAACCCTCGCTTCCTTTCAATCCCTTTTTTCCTTGTTCCCCTTATATGATTTCTTAAATTTTATAGCCTTTCCTTTCAAAAGATTCTTTATTTCCCTGCAACCAAAACGGCTCCCCGTTTGTTTATCCAATTGAGCAAAGATGAGAATAAGAGGAATATTCAGGTTTAATCAGGAGTTAAACCTCAACGCCTCCTTCTCTTAATCCCCTCCTTTCCTTGCCCTTCACCCAGGCCCTGCTTCCAACCGAGCAGGGCTGTATTTTCATTACCTAAATGACCAGAGAGCGCGAAACTCTGGTTCATAACCTCATGTCACTATGACAGGCATGCCCAAAAAAGGTCATCTGTTTTCTTTCATAATAATCTCGTTACACGTTCTAACGATGGATTCTTTTCTCTGGCTGCGTTTCCTCTTTTCTTCTGCCCTGAGGGCCTTTAGCCCTAACCACCGCGCCGCTTCCAAACAGGCCCATTAGACTGGATACTATGTCTTTACCGGAAAGAACGAGGGACTTGACATATTTTTTTTGCTAAAATTGTTTTGAAAAAGGAAAAAAATGCATGGGGTTGGGAAAACCCTGATTTTTCTAACCCTGTCCTTTTCTTGCCTCCGCAGCCTGGTTCCTGGAGTCATCAACCCCCAACAGGTGGTTAGTGATAGGTCACATCGCCAGCATGAACTATTCTTAGTTTTTGATCCCAAAAACCTCTCTCACAGATTCTCGATTATGTATGCCCAGGCTCTATGGAAAAGATTTAAGATGTTCAACTTATCCGTATTCGGAATTTCAACCGGAAATTACCAAGACACCGAAGAAGCCAAGCAGCTATGCCGGGTATCTTTTCCCTTAATACAGGACGGAGGAATCAAATTTATCGAAAAGCATAACCTGAATGGGTGCTGTGGCGCTACAATGCTTGTCAGTCCTGACCAAGAAATACTTTTCAAGGAAAGCGAGCTTCTCCCGCCTGAGCTGTTGAGACAACTAATAGAAAGACACCTGAACATGGTTGAAATGCGAGCGGAGCCCCCGGTCTGGTCACCTCCTTTTATTGAACGGGAAATTATTCCAGACTTTATGATTTATGAAATAGATGGGCAAAGAAGGACCCTATCTGAAGAGTTAAAAAAATTAAATATTCTCACATTTTTTTCTTCATATTCTTCCTGCCTTTCCTGCAAACATGTGAGCCGGCTTGAGACGCTCCGGAAAATTTCCACGAATGCGGGTGATGGCCCCTTCCTCGGTGTTTTTTTCATGGAGCCTTTTTCTGTGAATGACGTCAAGACAATTAGAACCTCCCGGGGGTGGAATTTCCCTACATATTTGATTCAAAACTTCATGCCAGAAGAGAACATTTTTATAACAGAGGAAAGATTAAAGTGTGATCCCTGGTCTGTTCTTATCGATGATAACAGGGTGGTTATATGGTCTGAATATCCGGGATTCTCAGAAGAAAGGATAATTAAAGAAATAAACCAGAGAATTAGTAAATTAAAAACGAAGCTGAAATGATAATACGTAGAAGACCAAGCTTTTATATACCCTATCCATTCATCATGTTATTTTTCTGTCTTTCCACTTCCTGCCACCAGGAAAACCCTGTGCCGGGGGGCCGCAACTTACCAGAAATGGTCATCGCGGCCCGGATATTTTTGGATCTACAGACCCTGGGTACAGACTTCGAAATTTCCCGGACTTTTTTTCAGACCAAGCTATTCCACATGACCGAAGATTTAACCGCATACCTGATTGATTCTAACAGGCACAGGATCCTGGAAATTGATAGGGAGGGGAGGCTAAGAAGAGTAATTGGGGGTATAGGTCAGAGAGAGATAGATTTGTACTATCCCGTGGCGGTCACCGCAAACGATAAGATGTTGGCCGTCATAAACAACTCCGGTGGAGAGATAAAAATATTCGATCGGTTTGCCCCAAAGATAAGGGTGATATCCAGGAAAGAAACCTATTTCCTTCCCTCACTCATCATCGGCCAGGAAAATGAATTGATTGCGCCGGCGAGAAAGGTCACCCGGTCTATCGCCGAGATGAATGAGGAACCCATTTTCTCCATATTTGATTTCAATTTCAACCAAATTCCGCACTTTTGGTAAAGCCATAAAATGTTCCTCCCACATAGCTCACCTTAACTTTAACCTGGTTGAGCTGTTTGCTGATGGGCAGATCATCTACGGTGCTTATGCCTGCCTGCCGATACTATTCGCCTTTGACCGGCATACTGGAAAGGAGCTATTCAAAAGGGACCTGCGCCTATCAGATATTCCTGAGATTAACCGCGCCCTGGAACGAGAAAGGGAGATCATGGCTGACACGCCGGAAAAACAGAATAAACCAAACCAGATCCGGCTGGTCAGAATGAACAGAGGGATTGGAGTTTATAAGGGGTCCATCTACTACCTTGGGTATGAGAAATTTCTACTGTTCGGCCCGCAGGCCGAGTTCCTCGGAACGCTCAAGATAACTCTGAATGACCAAGATATAACCTCTTATATAGATTGCTTTGTCATTTTGCCGGCCGGAAGGATGTTTGGCCTGGCGACAAGGCCGGAAAACCGGCAGCCCATAATCTTTGAGGCTGATTTATGAACTCATAATTTTATTAAGGAGGGTTAACATGCCAAAATTTAAGCGGCTGGCGATACCAATTCTCATCGTCAGCTCACTCATTGCTGGCTTTTTCTTCACAGTCAGTCGGCCCGCTCTTAGCTGCGGCATTAATTTCTTATGCGGGGACGGGACCTTGCTTTTCTGCGAAACTTTTGGAAATTGCGGCGGACATGAGGTCTGTGGTTATTACAGGTATTATTCGGGAGGGCCCATAAGAGGTATTTTCTGTGAGTGCGGCGGAGCCTGGTGGGGCTCATATTGTGAGGCCGTGCCTCCGATGGTGTAAGACACTTTATCTTGACATTAACTAACTCAGAATAGAATTTGAGATGCGGCAGAGGGGAGCGGTACTTATTGCGATCATTTTTGTTGCCATGCTCATAGGTATTGGATTTTTTAAATTGCACCAATCTACGCGGTTTGAAGAAATAGAATTTATAAAGGAAGGCGAGGAGGAGATCTTTATAGACACGAGAAAATCGGGAGCCAAGTTCATCCAGGAATTTTATCTAAGCCGATGGGGAAAATATTATGTGCTGGAACAGGATAAAATTACCGAATGGGACGCCAGTGGAAATTTATGCGGAGAAATTGGATCAACCGGCCAAGGGCCGGGTGAGTTTACAGGGATAATTGGCATGGGGGTTAATGAAGAAAAGATATTCATCAACGACCAGGGAAGGAAAATAATAATATACTCAAGAAAAGGAGAGTTCTTGAGACAATTCCCACTGGATACATTTCTCGTGGGCAATTTTGCCGCCAGCAATGATGATGAAATAATAGGTGTAACCTTATCAAGCACTGAATCAGGCAAGATTGGTCAAATCACCGGATTAGATGCAAAGGGAAGAATAAAATATTTTCTTCAGGAACCTAAGGATCATGGCCTCTGGACTTTGAGGTTCAGTAAAGAAGGGGGAGTGGCGGGTGGGATTATTAACCCCGAGAACCTCCCGGCTTTCATCATATGCCCTGCCGGAAATGGAGTGTGGTTAGCTCACAACTCGCAGTACGTTATCAGGTTTTACGATTATTCTGGAAACCTGGTCAGAACAATTGAGGGGCCTCCTTTTTCGAGGGAGACAACCCCGGATATTTCAAGTCAAAGGACAAGAAATGATGTCCATCGTAGAAACCCAGCGCCTCTTTTCAGTGCATTGATTTTGGATGAATCGAATAGGTTATATGTGATAACCACATCTCGGAAAAGGCGCAAACAAAAAATCTACATAGCAGACATTTATAGTGAAGAAGGCAACTATTTACTATCCGCTAAGTGCCAGGCCAAACCGAAATTGATAAATAATGGATTCTTGTATTTCATCTCGGAAGACCGGGAAGGTTGGCCGGTGATAAAAAGGATCAAGATAAAGAATTACCATGAGATTCTTTCAAGAAGGCCAACCGGGATTCATAAAAATTAAACTGACCTTGTCGGCCAAAATTCTACTTCAATAATTGACACAGATACGGAATTTGATAAATTATGGATTAGGGTTTAAGAAGCAGGGAAGTCCGTGAGAGGCGGACACAGCCCCCGCTACTGTAACTGGCGACGAATCCCTGATGCAGCCACTGCTCTCCGGAGTGGGAAGGCCAGGGAGGAGGAGGACCCGGGAGTCAGGATACCTGCCCTCAACCCGGCAGCCTCTCTTTTCTTCGGGCGGAAGAAAAGAGGAGCGGCTCAGAAATTTTATCAAGCGGGGGGAAAGGAAGATGAATGAAACGAAACCTTTCTGCCCGGTTACCCATCCTGCTTTCTCTTTTTCTCTGTCTTCTCAGCAACCTTTCAGCAGCGGCGCTGGCTGATGACGAAACCCAGCCGCCAAAAATCCAGCACGAGATAGTGGTCACGGCCACCCGCCTGGAAACCCCGGTCAAAGAAACCGCCTCGGCCATCAGCCTGGTCCAAGCTGAAAAGCTGCCACCGGGTGCCACCGTCAGGCCGGAGAGCGTTTTTGCGGGCCTCCCGGGCATCTTTTTCATCCAGACCGGCCTGGCCGGTGGGTCTGGTTCACTTTTTATCCGCGGCGCCAACTCGGAACATGCGGTCTTCATGATTGACGGACTGGAACTTAACGACCCGGTCTCCCCTTCCCGCTCTTTCAACTTCAACCTGTTTAACCTGGCTCTTATCGAACGGGTGGAAGTCCTGCGCGGACCGCAGAGCACTCTTTACGGCTCTGACGCCCTGGCCGGTGTGGTGAACATGGTCACGGCCGACCCCGAAAAGAACGAAGCCAGCCTTTCCGGCCTTTTCGGAACTTTCCGGACCGGGCAGGGAAATTTCAGGCTGGCCCGGGTCTGGCCAAACTTCTTTCTTCAGGCTGAATTCAACACCTTCACCACGGCCGGCATTTCCCAGGCCGGGAGCCGCTATCCGGGGAACAGCGAGGCCGATGGCTACAGCCAGCAGAGCCTGGCCCTTAAGATAAGCTACCGCTTCTCTCCGGACTTTCGCCTCAACTGGCAGACCCGCGGCCTGCTCGGCCGGGCCGAACTCGACACCTTCGGCGGACCTTACGGAGATGACCCCAACTCTCTCCAGAAATCCCGCTTCCTCTTTAACCGCCTGGAGCTCGACGGTTTTTTTCTCGGCCATCGCTGGCAGCAAAAACTGGTCTTCGGCCTGGAAGCCGGGCGCCGGGAAAATGACAACCCGGCCGATACGGCCCACCCGGACGAAGGAGATTCAGCCCTTTACCGGAGCCGGCTCTTCAAGATTGACTGGCAGAACAATTTCTTCCTGGCTCCGAACCATACCCTCGTTTTCGGGGTCGATTTCCGCCAGGAACAGGGCAGCTCCTCTTATCTCTATTTCAGCCCCTGGGGAAACTACGAAAGTAGCTTCCCGCAGAAAACCGCCTCCCTGCTTGGCCTCTATCTCCAGGACCAGTGGAAACCCTGGAAGAGGCTGTCTCTGACCGCGGGCCTTCGCTCTGACCATCACCGGCGTTTTGGCCGCGCCCTGACCTTCAGGGCGGCAGCCTGCCTGGACCTGCCTGAAATCGGGGCCCGGCTGAAAAGCACCGTGGGCAGCGGCTTCAAGGCCCCTTCTCTCTACCAGCTCTTCGCCCCGGCGGATTATTATGGACCGGTCGGCAACCCTGACCTTCAACCGGAAAGAAACCTGGGCTGGGATGCCGGGATTGAGAAGGAATTCAGCGACAGCCTGGCCCTCTCTCTCACCTATTTTGAAACCCGTTACCGCAACCTGATCCAGTTCTACTTTGGCTCTGGCTACCAGAATGTCGGCCGGGCTATAAGCCGTGGCCTGGAAGCCTCACTGGAAGCCAGGTTATTTAAGAATGGAAACATCAGCGCCGGCTGGACTCATCTCAGCTCCCGGGACCTGGACACTGGCAGCCCGCTCCTGCGCCGGCCGGAGGACAGCTTCAAAGTTAGCTTTAACCTATCCCATAAATCAATAAGCCTGGCGGCCGAGCTGAACTATATCGGTTCCCGGCTGGACGTGGACTATTCTTCCTATCCGCCGCAGACTGTAAAGCTCAAAGCAGCCACCATCGCCAACCTGCTTTTAAGCTATGACCTCAAAGAACCCCTGACCCTTTTCCTCCACGTCCAGAATCTTTTTAATACCCGCTACGAGCTCGTTTATGGCTACGGTTCGCCGGGCACTACAATTTCCACCGGATTTAAATTAAAATTGTGATTGCCCTTTACGGTTTTCTTCGCCGAAGCAGCCTGCGAGGGAACTTTTAATCTTTTAGCTGAGCGAATGATTCCGGAGTCCCGAGATGGAAGAACTGGAAACCCTGGATAAGATATTCAAGCCGCAGCGAATCGCCCTGGTCGGGGTCACCCCCAACCCCAAGAGCGTCGGCGGCAAGATCCTGTCCAACCTGATTACCGGAGGCTACCGCGGCGTGGTCTACCCGGTGAACCCCACGGTGGAAGCGGTCATGGGCATTCCCTGTTTTACCGGCGTGGCCAGCCTGCCCCGCACCCCCGACCTGGCAGTCATCTGCACTCCTGCTCCCCAGGTGCCCAGAATCGTGGCCGAATGCGGCCAGGCCGGAATCACGGGCATAATCATCATCTCGGCCGGCTTCCGTGAAACCGGGCCAGAAGGCCGGGCCCTGGAAGAGCAGATCCTGGCCGAGAAGAAAAAATACCCAGGAATGCGCATCCTGGGGCCCAACTGCCTGGGTGTCATCTCGCCCGGTCTCAACCTCAACGCCAGCTTTGCTGCTGACATGCCGCTCAACGGGCACATTGCTTTTATTTCCCAGTCGGGAGCCCTGTGCACCTCCATTCTTGACTGGTCGCTGGAAGAAAAAATCGGCTTTTCCTATTTTGTGTCCATCGGCAATGCCCTGGATATAGACTTCGGCGACCTCATCGATTACTTCGGCGAGGACGAAAACACCAGGTCCATCCTGATGTACATAGAATCCATCTCCAACCCCAGGCGCTTCATGTCGGCGGCCCGGGCCTACGCCCGGACCAAGCCCATCATCGCCTACAAGGCCGGCCGTTTCCCGGAATCGGCCGAGGCCGCCTCTTCCCACACCGGGGCCATGGCCGCCGAAGACGCCATCTACGAGGCTGCCTTCCAGCGGGCCGGGATGGCCAGGGTGTTTGAAATCGGCGAGATGTTCGACGTGGCCGAGCTGATCGGTCGCCACAAGATACCCAAGGGCCCGCGGCTGGCCATCGTCACCAACGCCGGTGGTCCCGGGGTCATGGCCTCCGACGCCCTGATCGAGGCCGGCGGCCGGCTGGCCGAGCTCAGCCTGCAGACCGTTGAATTCCTTGACCAGAACCTGCCCCCGGCCTGGTCGCACCGCAACCCGGTCGATGTCCTTGGAGACGCCAAGAGCAAGACCGTGGCCAAGGCTGTCAATGCCGTGCTCCAGGACGAGGGCGTGGATGCGGTTCTGCTGATCATAACTCCCCAGGCCATGACCAACCCGCCCGGCATTGCCAAGGAACTCATACCCATAGCTGCCGAAGCTAAAAAACCCGTCCTGGCCGCCTTCCTGGGCGGGCCCAGCATGCGCGAGGGGAACCGCCTTCTCAACGAGGCCGGAATTCCCACCTACGGCACGCCGGAACAGGCAGTCCGGGCCTTCATGATCCTGGTTAACTATGCCCGAAACCTGGAAAACCTCTACGAAACGCCGCGGGAGATTTCGGTGGAATTTCCGGTGGAAAGGGAGAAAATCCGCGAGAAGGTGCTTCCCTGGCTGACCGAGGGGCCTGAAGTCCTGAGCGAAGAAACTTCCAAGAAAATCATCGATGCCTACGGCATTCCCACCACCCTGCCCCGCCTGGCCAGGACCAGTGAAGAGGCGGTCAAACTCAGCCGGGAAATCGGCTACCCCGTGGTTCTCAAAATCCACTCTCCAGACATCACCCACAAGACCGATGTCGGCGGTGTGGTCCTGGACCTCGAAGACGACCACATGGTGGAAGCCGCCTACGACCGGATGATGCACACGGTCAGAGAAAGGATGCCGGAGGCCCGGATTGAAGGCGTGGTCGTCCAGAAGATGGTCAAGGCCCGGGATGCCCTGGAAATGATCATCGGCAGCAAGAAGGACCCGACCTTCGGCGCGGTGATCATGGTCGGGCTGGGCGGAACGGCGGCCGAAGTCCTCAAGGACCGGTCCATCTGCTTTCCGCCGCTCAACGAGCGCCTGGCCCGGAGGGCCCTGGAGCAGCTCAAGAGCTGGCCGCTGCTCAGGGGTTACCGCGGGAGGCCTCCGGCCAACATCGACCGGCTGATTGAAATCATCATCAGGTTTTCTTACCTGGTGGCCGATTACCCGGAAATCAAGGAAATCGACATCAACCCGCTCCTGGTCAGCCCGGAAGAGGTGGTGGCCCTGGATGCCCGGATAATCGCCGACCGGACCGTGGCGCCGGAATTGGTTCAGCCCTACCAGCACCTGGTGCTCCGGCCCTACCCGGAGGAGTTCATCAGGAAGGCCAGGATGCGCGACGGCACTGAAATCACCCTCCGGCCCATCCGCCCCGAAGACGAACCGCTCTGGTTCGAGCTTCTCGGGAGCTGTTCCAGGGAAACCATCTATTCGCGCTTCCGCTACTTCTTCTTCTGGCAGTCGCACGAGGTGGCCTCTCGCTATTGCTACATCGATTACGACCGGGAGATGGCCATCGTGGCCGAGCTCCAGGATGGCCAGAAACGCCGCATCCTGGGTGTCGGCCGCCTGACCGCCGACCCGACCAGGACGGTGGCCGAGTACGCGGTCCTGGTCCAGGACGACTGGCAAAACCGGGGACTGGGCGGAATCCTCACCGATTACTGCACCGAAATCGCCCGGGCCTGGGGGGTCAAAAAGATCATCGCCTACACCACGACCGATAACCCCCGGATGATTGCCGTTTTCAAGAAGCGCGATTTCGAAATCCGCCAGGACCCGCAATCCACCCTGGTGGAAATCCAGAAAGCCCTTTAGGAAGCGCGGCTCTCCCGGCCGCAGAACATGGACTGCGCCACGGCAATTTGCTATAAATACAAGCATTATGGGTAAGACAAATTTAACCAAATCAATAAGTCCGAAAGTCGCGGTAATTCTATGCCTCTTTTTTTTCATGCTGGCCGCTTCAGACCTGCGGGCCCAGGGCAGAGATGATGATAAGATTACTCTGAGCCTCAGCGGTTTCATCAAGACCGATATTCTTTACGATACCCGCCAGACCACGAGCATCAGGGAGGGGCATTTCCTCCTTTACCCCAAGGACAGGGCCCTGGATCCCGAGGGAAACGACTTTAATGCCAAGGATACCTTTCACATCCTGTCCATCCAGACCAGGCTGGCCCTGAAGATAACCGGACCGAAGGCCCTCGGCGCCAGGCCCACCGGGTATATTGAGGGAGAATTCTTCGGCCATTCCGACGCGGACATCAACGGCTTCCGGCTGAGGCATGCCTACCTGAAGCTGAACTGGGAAAAAACCGAGCTGATGATTGGGCAGTTCTGGCACCCGATGTTTATAACCGAGAGTTTTCCCGAAGTCGTGTCTTTCAACACCGGTGCTCCCTTCGAGCCTTTCTCGCGGGCCCCCCAGGTTCGCTTCACCTGGACGGAAAAGAAGCTTTCGTTATCTTTAACCGCGCTCTCCCAGCGGGACTTTGCCTCAACCGGCCCGGACGGAGTGAGCACTGTCTATTTTCGAAACGCCGCTTTTCCCGAACTGGACTTCAAGGCTGCCTGCGCCGGCAGGGATTTCCTGTTGGGAGCCGGTGTAAACTCGCTCAGGCTTGTTCCGCGCCTGGCCACCGCCACCGGATACGAAGCCGGCGAGTCCGTGACCTCAAGCGCAGCTTACGTTTTCGGACGGTATAAGAGCCGGCCGCTGACCATCAAGGCCCAGGCCGTCTACGGGGGAAACCTTCACCACCTGACCATGCTCGGGGGCTATGTCGTCACGGAAATCGGGGAGCCCCCAGCACTCAGATGGCAATACACTCCGGTCAACACCGGCTCGGCCTGGATAGAGCTTCAGACCAACGGGAGTAAGTGGCAGGCTGGAATTTTCGGCGGCTACAGCAAGAACTACGGCGCCCGCCAGGACATCGTCGGCTCAATTTACACCCGCGGCGATACCATAGATCATCTATTCCGCGTCGCCCCGCGACTTATCTTTAATACCGGGAAGGTTCGCCTGGCCCAGGAGATCGAGCTGACCTCCGCCACTTATGGCCCTCGCGACCTGCGAGGACGGGTCAGTCCCGAGCGAACCGTCACTAACCTGCGCCTGCTCCTGGCCGCCTATTACTTTTTCTGAAGTGTGGCCTTTCCCTGTTATTTCCCCGGGCAGGTAGTCCTTATAGCCAATCAAAGACCCGGGCCCTTCCCTGCTGAATACGATGTCATTGTCTAAGGCCGTCAGATAACTTTAATACGCTTTATGATATCCAGAAAAAATTCTCGCGACCAGACTTCCAGGACAGCCGGATTGCTGACGAAGGGTTCCACCTCCCTCTTTATTTGCTCCACATCCACCGATTTTACCCTGCCAATCAGCAATTCTCGAAAAGTGCTCTCGTCCAGGGGACTTGATCCCTTCCAGTGACCGGTCTGGCGCATCCTCTGCTCTAAATGCGATAATCTCAACTCTGGGTGATGAGCGGTAAACCAGACCAGGTCATACCAGTCCCGGCCCTTGAGCCGGCTTTTCCATTGACGGCAGAGAACCGCGTGTATCTTGCCCGCGAACATGTCCGGCAGGGTAAAGGTCCTTACGGAAAACGGAATCGGTTTTAGAAGATAACGCATCTCAGTTGAGAATCCGGGTGGCGGGGTCACGTCGACCTCGAGCTTAATTTTTAGCACCTGGTTAGGCGGGATCTGCTTAACAAGTTCAGGCTTAATTCCCACAGAGATCATCTGCTCACGGGTATCGGTTTTAAGAAAGGCCGACTGAACGGTTGTTTTCTCCTTTTTTGTTTTGCTTTCAACTTCAACAGAAAACCCAAAGGAAATCAGCTCCCGCTTCAGGGCCTGGCCATAATCGGCCAGGCAGAAAGCCGGGTCCGCCTCGAGGAGGGAGAAATCCAGGTCCTCGGAAAACCGGTCGATCCCATAAATTATCCTCAGGGCCGATCCCCCATAAAACGCGGCCCTTTCAAAAAACTTGCTTCTCCACAGCCCGAGAAGGGCCACCTGTTGAATTATTTCGCGCAAGGCCCAGAGCGAATCGCCCGGGGATTTAATTTCATATTCCCCCAGCATTTGCCTGACGGCTTCATTCATTTTATTTCTCCCGGTTCGCGGCCAGTTTTTTTACCATGGCAGCCAGGTACCTAAGCTTGCGGGAACGATACCCGGCGGCAAATTCTTCAAGTTTGGCCACTGAGAAAGAACGCAGCGCCTCCAGATCTATTCTCAAATCTTCCTCGAGAAAACGAGCGACTTCCCTGGTTGAATTGAAGGCGAGCCCGCGCAGGGAAGCGACCTTATCAGCCAGGGCCTTCTCGGGAATGGCAATTAGATAGGCCTGGTTATTATCGGCCTCAACCCTGGTCAGGCCATTTATGTAAGCACCATGCGGTATCTGTCTGTAAGTGAAAAGACCAACCGGCGTGGCAAATCGGCGAGACCGATTGGGGGTAACCGAGGTCAGGACTTCAACCTTTTCCGGTATGAGGCCGTAATAGGCCAGGGCATAATCAAGAGAGAGATAGGATGGGCCATATATAAGGTTGGCCAGCAGTTCCCTGGAATAGGCATGCTTACGATACTTTTCGCCAAATACGTAAAGCCCCTTCTTAACCCTTATAATTATCCCGCTCCTCAGCAGTTCTGTAATCTTATCCCTGGGAGATGACAGGCTGCCGAGCGTACTGGTTAGAGTCTGGTAGTCAAATATTTCAGTCTGAATTCGGCTTCGCAGCTCAAGCGCGTTCATGTTTCTGCATAGTATGTCGACTATTTATCGACATACTATGCTTATTTATGCAATTTGTCAAGCACGATTATATTGTTCTGGCCTATTTATTCTGGCTTAAAATTGCCGGCCCTTCCTGTACATCTTTCAGGGCCACTGACGGCGATAAAAAGCGCCAGCAAGCATATTTAGTTGTTATATCCAGAACCACCCGGGTGGAGTTAACCTGGTCGGTGGTGTAGTAGTAATACTTGCCCGAAGCCGGCTGGTACTCAGCCACCATCTTCGCCCCTATGTAGACATACTCACGCAGGCAATTCCCATATCCATCATGCCAAGCAAGCAATTGCCCATCTTCATCATAAGGCAACCTGGTAACATTAATTTTAAGCTACTCTAACATTGATTAAAATATCAAGAGGCCATCACTGCAACTCGTTTTTTAGACGAATTAATCTCCTGGCCAGGCGCCAGTCTAAATAAATGTATAGAATCACCATTGCGGTTAATACAGGATAAGCAATATAAATGTTTCCGCTTTCCTCATACTTGAACCTGAAAAAATACGCAACGACTACCCCTAAAAAATGATAAACAAGAGTAAAAACAGGAAAGCGTTTATTCTTCTTTGCCAGCCTGGAATTAATACCACCAGGCTAATTAGATAAATTAGCATTAACGCCCCAACGAAAAGAATATAGACGATCGAATAGATAAATAAAAAATCTATATTTATGATTCTCCCCAGATAGGGCGTTAGAAAGAAAAGGAAACTACCCCAGGAAAAGAAAATACTCATGGGGACAGCTGAACCAGACGAATCCATCATGAAAGCGAGTGATAAAAAATAGCCCAGAGAAAAATAAACCAAGAAGCATAAAAGCCGACTTAACCAATAACTTGATAATTTATCTTTCATTATCATCCCCCGAATAAATCATAATCCGCGGAATGCACCACATCGCCCAGGGCTTTCAACTTTGACCTCGCCAAATGCTACTTTAACCAGTTATTTAAATCCTCCGCTAAGACGTTAAGGTTCTTTTGTGCTTCTTTTTTCGCGAGCAAAAAATCGAGAAAAAGATACACGGAGACAACAACTGCGCCGATAATAGCGATCGCGGCAGAAAAATTATCAATTCCCATTGGAGCCAATAGGCTGAGACCCACACCCGCAAAGTGAATCAAAAAAACATTCACCGGAAATTTGGCCTTCCCCCGCCTGGCCTGTTTCGTATTAATATTGATAACAATGGCATAATAAATCAAGCCTAAAACCGCAAGAGAAGCAACAAAAAAGGTCCAGGATATTTTTGAATATATATTCCCTTTTATCAGCTGAGAGAATGCCATCCCTGTTAAGAGTAACAACTTGGTAGCCACGCTTGCCCAAGAAAAAACCACATCTGCCGGTAGAATTGAGTACCCTAAGAATCCCCCATAAGATATCAGCAGAGATACGGAAACAATAATTAAATACAGACTTATTCTCGCTAAGAAAACACCCCGAAGGCAAAGAAATTGCCTTATCATCTTATATAATTAAAAAGTGATCACCCGCCCTTAGCGCCCTGCTCATCGCAGGATATTTTCAACTGTCAATTCAACAGTAATGCTATCCGGAATACTTACATCCCGTATTTTTCTATGATTTCCTGCTTGGTCTTGTGGAGGATGTCGAACTTCTTCCCGACCTTGATGAAGGCCTCCAGGGCCCTGTCCAGGTGGTGGATCTCGTGGGCTGCGGAAATCTGGGTTCTGATCCTGGCCTGGCCCTGGGGAACAACCGGGAAGAAGAAGCCGATGGCATAAATGCCTTCCTCGTAGAGAGCCTTGGAGAATTCCTGGGCCAGCCTGGCGTTGAACAGCATGACCGGGACAATCGGGGTATCGCCTTCCTTCAGGATGAAGCCGGCTTCCTTCAGGCCCTTTCTCCAGTACTCGGTGTTCTTCTCCAGCTTGTCGCGGCGCTCGGTGGTGGCCGAGAGAATCTCCAGCACCTTGAGGATGCCCACGATTATGACCGGGGCGATGGTGTTGGAGAACAGGTACGGCCGGGCCCGCTGCCGGCACATCTCCACGATTTCCCGCCTTCCGGACACGCAGCCGCCCGTGGCCCCGCCGAGGGCCTTACCGAAGGTGGTGGTGATGATGTCAATCTTGCCCATGACCCCGTACTTCTCGTGGGTCCCCCGCCCCGTTTTCCCGATGAAACCGGAGGCGTGGGAATCGTCAACCAGGAGCATGGCGTTGTACTTTTCGCAGAGCTCGACCATCTGGTCCAGCTTGGCCGTATCACCGTCCATAGAGAAAACGCCGTCGGTCACCACCAGCCGCAGCCTCTTGTCCTGGTACATCTTGAGCTTTTCCTCGAGGTGGGTCATGTCGGAATGCTTGAAAGTATCGTGCATGGCGCTGCACAGCCTGATGCCGTCGATCAGCGAGGCATGAACCAGGCGGTCGGAGATGATGACATCATCCTTGGTCAGGATGGCCTCGAACACCCCGGCGTTGGCATCCATGCAGGACGGGAAGAGGATGGTGTCTTCCGTACCCAGGAACTCGGTCATCTTCCTTTCCAGCTCCTTGTGGATGTCCTGGGTGCCGCAGATAAAGCGCACCGAGGACATTCCGAAGCCCCGGGTTTCCAGCCCCTCGTGGGCGGCCTTGATCACCTCGGGATGGCTGGACAGGCCGAGGTAATTGTTGGCGCACATGTTGATGACCTTCTTCAGCGAAGAACCGGCCGGAAATTCCACCTCGATGTCGGCCGATTGCGGCGAATGAATGAACCTTTCTTCCTTGAACAGCCCGCCCTCCTGCAGGGCCTTGAGCTGGGCCTGGTATAATTCCCGCACGCTATCTGGAAAAGCCATGGTTTCCTCCTTTGGCTCTATGAATACCCGCCGGTTATCTTAAGTCCGACGGCAACTCAAGCCTTTACGAACCGCCTGACCAGGTCGGCAATCTTGTTGACCGAGTCAAAGGCCTCGGGCGTGGCCTGGTCGTCGGGAATCTGGATGTTGTACCTGTTCTCCAGGAACCTCTTCAGCGAGACCATGGAGAATGAATCCACGATGCCGCCTGAAATGAGCGGGGTATCGTAGTCGATGGGGTCGCTGTCCGGCTCCAGGTACTCGTTGATGACGTAATTCTTGATGATTTCCTTTAAGTCGTCCATAGCTTACTCCTTTTTCTATTTTATTCTAATAAATTTTTCAAGTCCTCATTCGTTTTCCAGGGTGGAGGTGTCGCCGATCTCCTCGCCCCATTCCTTAGCGTGCAGAATCCGGCGCATGATCTTGCCGCTCCTGGTCTTGGGCAGGGAGTCGACGAACTCTATTTCCTGGGGCATGGCCAGCGGCGAGAGTTTCTTGCGGATGAAGTTCATGATGTCGAGCTCCAGGTCCTTGGAAGCGGTGAACCCGGGCTTCACGGTGACGAAGGCCTTGACCACTTCCATGTTGATGGGGTCGGGCTTGCTGACCACCGCCGACTCGGCCACGGCCGGGTGTTCCAGCAGGGCCGATTCCACTTCAAAGGGACTGACCAGGTGGCCGCCGGTGTTGATGACATCGTCGTCGCGACCCACAAACCAGATGTAACCGTCCTTGTCCATCCTGGCCCGGTCGCCGGTCAGGTACCAGCCGTTGCGGAACTTGTTCTTGTAGGCTTCCTCGTTGTTCCAGTAGGTCCGCATCATCGAGGGCCAACCCGGCTTCAGGCCGATCAGGCCGATGCGCCCGGGCTCCGGGTATGGCTCGTGGTTGCCGGGATTGAGGATGGTGGCGGTGATGCCGGGGAAAGGACGCCCCATGGAACCGGGCTTAACCGGCATCCCCGGGAAGTTGGTGATGACGATGCAGCCGGTTTCGGTCTGCCAGTAGGTATCGTGGAAGGGCTTGCCGAAGACCCGGATGGACCAGTTGACGGCTTCCGGGTTGAGGGGCTCGCCCACGCTGGCCAGGTGCCGCAGTGACGACAGGTCAAATTTCTTGATGATTTCGTCGCCGGCCTTCATCAGCGACCTGATGGCCGTGGGGGCCGAGTACCAGACAGTTACCCGGTTCTTCTCGATAAACCGGTACCAGGCCTCGGCCGAAAAGCCGCTGTCCAGAACGCACTGGGTAACACCCAGGCTGAAGGGCCCGATGATGCCGTAGGAGGTTCCGGTCACCCAGCCGGGGTCGGCCGTGCACCAGTAGATGTCGTCGTCGTGAAGGTCCAGGACCCACTTGGCAGTTATGTACTGCGAAATGAGGGAGTAATGGACATGCTTGACCCCCTTGGGCATGCCGGTCGTCCCCGAGGTGTAGTGAAGCACCGAGGGAGTTTCGGCATAGGTCGGATAGATTTCGTAGTGTTCTACCTTCTCGGACTTCTCCATGGAGAAAGCCACTTCTCTCTCCTGGAGAGGGGTCTTGCCGTCATAGTCCACGATGATGATATATTTCAGGTGCGGCAGTTTATCCCTGATTTTCCTGACCTTGGAGACGTGCTTTTTCTGGGTGAAGATGGCCGAGGTCTCGGCATTCTCCAGGCGGACGAAAAGCGATTCTTCGCCGAAGGCCGAAAACAGCGGCTGAACGATGCAGCCTGTCTTGAGGATTCCCAGGAAGCCGATGTAAAGTTCCGGCACCCGGTCCATGAACAGGCAGACCCGCTCCCCGGCCTTTATTCCCAGGTCGGTAATAAACTTGGCGAAGGTGTTGGAATAAAGCCGGATGTCGTTGTAGGTGAAAATCTTTTTCTCGCCGGTAAAGCCCTCCCAGATGAGGGCTACCTTGTCGGCTTTTCCCTGCTGGCAGATGCGGTCCGAGCAGTACCAGCCGATGTTGATGACCTGCCCGGGCTTGTAACCGAGTTCCTGCTCGCTGATGGCCCAGGAGAAATTCTTAACTCTGTCCTCGTAGTTTCCGAAGTGTGTCATATTCCCTCCACAGTTTATCTATTTTTCCAGAACGACCGTGGCCACCGCCTTGGTCTGAAGATGCGACAGGGAAACGTAGGACCTGGTGATTCCCTCTGCCTGGCAGAGCTCCCTGGCTCGCCCGTAGACTTCAAGCACCGGTTGACCGCTGTCCAGGTTCCGGACTTCAATCTCAGAAAACTTTACTCCGCGGCTCCAGCCCGTGCCCAGGGCCTTCATGAAAGCTTCCTTAGCCGCAAAGCGGGCCGCATAGTGCTGAAAGGGGAATTTCTTGCTTTCGCAGTAGGCGATTTCAACGGGGGTGTAGAGCTTTTCCTTCAGCCCTGGCGTCCGGCTGAGTTTATCTTCCACCCTGGCTACTTCGATGATGTCTACGCCCACTCCAAAAATCAATCGGCCTCCTGGTCTGTTAGCAGCCTAAAATTGCCCTTAATCTGCTCTTCTTTCGCATTTTGAGCAGAAGTTATTATAGAAAAAAGGTTGCAAATGTCAAAGAGCCGGCCCCCGCTAACCTTTCCCCATATGGTCGAGCAGAATCTTGACCCCGATCAGCACCAGGACCAGGCCACCCACGAGCTCGGCCCGGCGCCCGAAAACCCGGCCCATCAGGGGGCCAACCCGGCTGGCCACCCAGGTCAGGCTGAAGGCGGTCAGCCCGATGACCAGGGCCGAAACCCAGATGTTAATGCCCAGGACGACCAGCCCAAAGCCGGCGGCCAGGGCGTCCTGGCTGGTGGCCAGGGCCAGCACCAGGAGAGACCAGCCACGGGTGGGGTCGCCCGCCCGGTATTTCTCATCATCATCCCGGAAGGATTGCCGGACCATCCTTAAACCCACGAAGAGCAGCAGGCCAAAGGCCACCCAGTGGTCGTAATTGGAAATCAGCTTGAGCAGGTTCTCCCCTATAAACCAGCCGATTACCGGCATCAAAAACTGAAAAAGCCCGAAATGAAAGGCCAGGCGGAAGACCTGCCGGCGGCTGAGCCCGGAAAGCGCGCAGGCCAGACCCACGGTGACGGCAAAAGCATCCACGGCCAGGGCCAGGGCGATACCGGCAAGTATCAATATGTTCATAAGGTTTTCAATTATAGCAGAGCCGGAGACATATTTCCCGCAAGGGGACGACAAAACTTGGCTCCTCGAGATTGATCATCTAGTTATTTACGACTTCTTGAATTTTCTTTTGCCCTGGCTGCCTCGCCAAATTTGGCCAGGCTTCTGCCCTTAGCACTGGAGCTACTTCTTACCATCCGACCTTTAAGAGAGTATAATTTTTTAACAATGGAAGACAAAATAATTCTGCGCGGGGTGCGGGTCCACAACCTGAAAAACATCGACCTCGAGCTGCCCGTGGGGAAACTCATAATCATCACCGGGGTCAGCGGCTCCGGTAAGTCTTCGCTGGCCTTTGACACCCTGTACGCCGAGGGCCAGCGCCGTTACCTGGAATCACTGTCCTCCTACGCCCGCCAGTTCCTGGAAAGGATGGACAAGCCGGAAGCCGACCTGATCGAAGGCATTCCCCCGGCCATCGCCATCCAGCAGAAAGCCTCGGCCAAGAATCCCCGCTCCACGGTGGCCACGGTCACCGAAATCTACGACTTCCTGCGGGTGCTCTATGCCCGGATCGGAACCATCCACTGCCTGAAGTGCGGCCAGCCGGTAAGAAAAGATACCATCGACCGCATGGTGGAAACGCTGAGCACTCTCCCGGCCGGAACGCGGCTGGCCATAACCTTCGCCTGGCCCGAGGGCAAAAAGCTGGCCGAATTGAAGAAGGAGGGCTTCCTGCGGTTTTACCAGAAGGGAAAGGTCATTCCGGTCGAAGAAGCCGAAAAAAGGCGAAAACCGGAAAAGGAGCTGGAAGTCCTGGTGGACTATTTCCAGCTCGACCCGCAGGACCGGGAACGGCTGGTCGATTCCTTAGAAACCGGGCTGAAGAAAGGAGAAGGCCGGGCCAGGGTACACTCGGAAACAGGCCAGATCTTCAGCTTCAGCGAATACCTGGAATGCAAGACCTGTAACCTGACCTACGAGGAACCTTATCCCAACCTGCTGTCCTTCAACAGCCCCCAGGGAGCCTGCCCGGCCTGCCACGGCTTCGGCGACCTGGCCGTGCTAGATGAAGATAAGATTGTGCCGGATAAAAATAAATCAATAGAAGAGGGCGCGGTCGAACCCTGGACCAAGCCAGCTTCCCGCGGGCTTCAGCGGGAACTCATCCGGGAAGCCAGGCAGCGGGGCATACCGACCGATGTCCCCTTTCATAAATTAAAGCCCGAACAACGGAAGTTCGTCCTGGAAGGCGGTGATGGCTATTACGGGGTCAAGGGCTTCTTCGAGTGGCTGGAATCCAAGAAATACAAGGTCCAGGTCCGGGTGCTGCTGAGCCGCTACCGGAAATACGCGCCCTGCCCGGCCTGCGACCGCACCAGGCTTAACGAAAAAGCCCGGGCCATAAAAATCGCCGGAAAGTCCATCGGCGACTTCAACGCCATGACGGTCAGGGAAGCCTGCGATTTCCTGGAAAACCTGCAGCTTTCGCCGTACGAGCAGAAAATCGGCGAACGGCTGATCCAGGAAATAAAGGGGCGCCTCAGGTTCCTGCTGGAAGTGGGCCTGGATTACCTGACCCTTGACCGCATGACCTTCACCCTGAGCGGGGGCGAAGCCCAGCGGATTAACCTGGCCGCGGCCCTGAGCGCTTCCCTGGTGGGAACGCTGTTCGTGCTGGACGAGCCGTCCATCGGGCTTCATCCCCGGGATAACCGCCGGCTGGTGCGCATTCTGAGGCGCCTTCAGGATATCGGCAACACCGTGCTGGTGGTGGAGCACGACCCGGAAATCATCCGGGAAGCGGACTTCCTGGTTGACCTGGGCCCGGGAGCCGGAGAATACGGCGGACAGGTGCTCTATGCCGGGGAGATGAAGAAATTCCTGGAAGAAGGGCAAACGCTCACGGCCAGGTACCTGCGCCAGGAAATATCCATCCAGCAGCCGGAGCGGCGCCGCCGGCCCAGGGAATTCCTGGAAATTCACGGCGCCCGCAAGCATAACTTAAAGAACCTCGACCTTAAAATCCCGTTAGGGGTTTTTGTCTGCCTGACCGGGGTTTCCGGCTCGGGCAAGAGCACCCTTCTGGATGAAGTGATATACAAGGGATTAACCGGCCAGAGCAGCAACGGCTTCGACCGGATCAGGGGAGCCGAAAAGATAAGCAAGGTGGTCAGGGTCGACCAGTCGCCGCTGAGCACTTCGCCCCGTTCCATCCCGGCCACCTACACCAAGGCCCTGGACGGCATCAGGGAGCTCTTTGCCGAGACCAGGGAGGCCCGGGCCCAGGGCTATACCGCCGGGCATTTTTCCTTCAATACCGCCCGAGGCCAGTGCCCCGACTGCCAGGGAGCCGGCTTCCAGGAAGTAGAGATGCAGTTCCTGAGCGATGTGGTCCTGACCTGCGAGACCTGCGGCGGCCGCCGCTACACTCCCGACATCCTGGAAATCAGGTACCGGGGCAAGAACATCCACGAAGTATTGCAAATGAGCGTCAACGAGGCCCTGGAGTTTTTCCGAGACCACCGGGACATCGTGCACCGCCTGCAACCCCTGGCCGAAGTGGGCCTGGGGTATCTGAGGCTGGGTCAACCGACCACCACCCTCTCGGGCGGAGAGCTGCAACGAATCAAGCTGGCCTTCCACCTGGTGCATGAGAAGAATAAAAAGATTCTTTACCTGTTCGACGAGCCAACCATCGGCCTGCACCTGGATGATGTCAAGGTGCTCCTGGCCTGTTTCCAGAAGCTGGTGGAACAGGGGCACAGCCTGGTGGTTATTGAACACAACCTGGAATTCATCAAGTGCGCCGATTATATCATCGACCTGGGTCCGGAAGGGGGAGAGTGCGGCGGCTACGTGGTGGCCAGGGGCACCCCGGAAGAGGTGGCCGCCACGGCGGGCTCGCTGACCGGGACTTACCTGCGAAACGTGCTCAAGTAATTAATCCAGCTTGAGTCGCCGGGAGCGATAATCCGAGTAATCGGGGACCTGGCGGGCATATTCCTCCTTCATCAGCGGCGAGGAAATGATGAAATCAGCCGAGGCCCGGTCGCAGGCCACCGGAATGTTCCAGACCACGGCAATCCGGAGCAGGGCCTTGACGTCGGGGTCGTGGGGCTGGGCTTCCAGCGGGTCCCAGAAAAAAATCAGGAAATCGATCAACCCTTCGGCAATCCTGGCCCCGACCTGCTGGTCGCCGCCGAGCGGCCCGCTCTGGAGGACGTTAACTTCCAGGCCCAGTTCTTTCTGCAGCAGCAAGCCGGTGGTGCCGGTGGCCCAGAGCTCGTGCTTTTCCAGGAGGCCGCGGTTAAACCTGGCCCATTCCAGGAGGTCGGGTTTCTTGTTATCGTGGGCCACCAGGGCGATGCGCTTTACCTTTCCCATCTTCATTGTTAAAGGGGTCATTTTCCTCTCCTTTTCTTATTTTCTCAGAACCCGGCGACAAAATAAATAAGGGAAAAGTCTCGAAAGAAAATGCCAGGACGACGGGAAATTTGTTATATAATTGATAATAAATAGCTTGCTTTAAGGAGCAGGACCATGCGAGAGGGTATCGGGCATCAATTCCAGCTGGAAACTAAATACCAGAGGGAACCTTACTCCCCGGGGGCCCTGGAACGCCAGAAAAAAAGAGAAAGGCTCAAGGAAAAGCTGGTGGATAGGGTCATTCCGCTTCCGGCGCCTGACCGCGAGAACGGCTGGCCGCTGTTCAGGGCCATGAACACCAGGAGAAGCGTCCGCGAATACCAGAAAAAGCCGGTTTCTCTTGAAGCGCTGTCCCAGGTACTCTGGGCCGCGGCCGGAGTGACCTTGAAGGCCGGAGATTTCTTGCTGAGGACCGCTCCCTCGGCCGGGGCCCTCTACCCAGTGGATATTTATGTCTTCGCCCGGGAGGTGGTAGGGCTGGCGCCGGGCCTGTATCATTTTGTGCCGGCCAACCAGTCGCTGCGCCAGCGATATGAAGGTGACTTCAGCGAGCTTCTGGCCGATGCCGCCCTTAACCAGGATTTCCTGGCCGAGGCCAGCTTCGTCCTGGTTTTTACCGCGGTTTTTGAAAGGACCACCTGGAAGTACGGGGCCCGCGGTTTCCGCTATATCTACCTGGATGCCGGGCACGTGGCCCAGAACGCCTCCCTGGCCGCAGTTTCGCTGGGACTCGGCTCCTGCCCCGTGGCCGCCTTCTTCGACGATGAGATTAACTCCCTGCTGGGAGTCAACCCGGCCCGGGAATCGGCCATCTACCTCCTGGCCGTGGGCTGGCCCCGCCCGTAGCCAGGCCCTTAATATATGAATGACCATTCATATATTGAGGCAGCGACTGAGCTGATTCCCGTCAATTTATTTTCGGTGATGGATTCCTAAAATTTTATCGGGCGAGCCAATAAGAACATCCGTCAGGTGCGGGCAGTTGCTTGAAGTGTAAGATTCCCGTTTATATTTTTCCAGAGCTGATTTACTTAACAATTAAAAATCTACTGGCTTATAAACAGGCTCCGCTCGCTTTTTATCGGTCAAAAATTTGAGGCGCGGCTCCGCCGGGTCTATTATCCTGATTAATTTCGCCGTTCCGGGCCTTACAGCACCACCTTTTTCTTGCGCCACTTGAGCTTCATGGTCAGCACCCGGTCGGTGGCAAAAATCCTGGTCGTCCACCACAGCATGACCGCCACGAACAGGAAGTTATAGGCGATGCCCAGCCAGAGCATGTTCATGTGCCCGAACATGATGTTCTGCATGGCAAAGAAGGGATGCGAGAAGGGAATGGCCAGGACCAAAATCTTGGCCGGAAGCGACATGGTGTTGATATCGGCAAACAGGCTGATGAAATAGGGAACCATCACGATGAAGACCAGCGGCACGGACAGGCTCTGGGCCGTCCGGTAATCTTCGGCCAGGACACCCAGGATGGTGGCCAGGGCCAGGGCGCAGAGGATGGTCAGGAAAAGCGAAATTCCGAACAGGATGTAACCCTGGGTGTTGACGGTCAGGCCGAGCTGTTTTAGGATCGGGGCCACTCCCCCCAGTGCCCGGGAAATATCATCCATGTTGGTAAAATTGAAGGCGTTTCGGAAACCGAACATGTATATGGCCGCCGACAGCAGCCCGACCACGGCCGCGGCCAGCATCTTGGCCATGACGATGGCCCCGCGGGAAACGGGCACGGTCAGCAGTGTTTCCAGCGTTTTGTTCTGCTTTTCCATGGCAATGGCCGTGATGACCATCTGGGCCGAATACATGATGATCATCATCAGGATGACCGGCAGGATGAAGTTCTGGGCGGTCAGGGCGCCGATGACCGCGGCGCTGGAGCCCTCGGCCTGCCTATCCCTGACCACCACGAACTCCCGGTTCTTGATGGGCGCTTTAAGCAACTTCGGGTCAGCATCAGGGATTTTATTCTTCAGGTACTGGTTGGACAGGTACTCGTTGGTGGAATTGAGCAGGGCCTTGACCACCTCGGACTTGGTCCGGCCGGAAATGGACACGCCGCGCAGGAAGGAATAGGTTTCCACCTCGGCCGGCTGGAAGCTGCTGGCCAGCTGGCCGAAGCCCTGGGGGATGACCACCAGCAGGTCCAGGTTGCTGTTCCTGATTTCATCGACGACCTTTTCCTTCTCCCCGGCCTTTTCTTCAATCAAGAAATTGGCCATGTTCAGGGCGCCGATGATGTTTTTGGAAATTTCTGATTGATCCTGGTCCAGCACGGCAATTTTCTGCTTGGCCATGGCCTTTTTGATCTCGGTCCTGGTCACGTTGCCGATGAAGTTAAAGATGACCAGGATGAAAACCAGGGAGATGACCAGCTGCTTGTTGATCAGTTCCTTGATTTCTTTTATCAAAAGATGGCTGAAGTTTTTCATTGGACCGCCCTCCTGAAGACGATTTCCAGGTTGGAGGCCTGGTACTTTTCTTTAAGGGCCTGCGGGGTTCCGGAATCGAGGATCAGGCCCCGGTCGATCAGGGCCACCCGGTCGGACAGGAATTCCACTTCCAGCATGTTGTGGGAAGAAAGCAGGACCGATACCCCTTCCTTGGTGAAGCCCTTGATCATCTCCCGCACTTCCAGGCTGTTTATAACATCCAGGCCGGAGGTGGGTTCATCCAGGATGGCCAGGGCCGGCTTGGTCATCAGGGCCCGGGCCAGTAGCAATTTCCTAGTCATGCCCTTGCTGTAGGTCCCGGCCTTATCCTTGAGCCTTTCACCCAGCCCCGAAATGGCCACCGCTCTTTCCACGTACTTTTTGGCCTCGCTGTCGTCAGCGGCATAAAACTTGGCCATGAATTCCAGGTAGTCGATACCCTTCATGTTGCGGTAAGCCCCGGCCTCCTCGGGCAGGTAGCTGATCTTTTCGCGGAACTTCTCGGGATTTTTCTTAAGGTCAAAGCCCAGAAAAATGACCCGGCCATCGGTCGGCGTCAGCAGGGTGGAGATGATGCGCAGGGTGGTGGTCTTGCCGGCGCCGTTGGGGCCGATCAGGCCAAAAATTTCGCCCTCCTCCACCTTGAAGCTGACACCCTTGAGGGCTTCCAGGCTGCCATATTTTTTCTTCAGTCCTTCAACTTCCAGAACTGGAGCCATCTGGACCTCCTTTCGGATTTTCTAATTTATACGAATTATATTAATAAAAGTTAT
>JABLWX010000052.1 GCA_013178315.1 Candidatus Aminicenantota bacterium | reverse complement strand
GACCTCCAGGTCAGGTTCAGCCCCGATGGCAGGGCGACCAGCTACCGGGAAATCCTCAGCTCCAACCCGCCCAGCCTGGAATTCCACCGAAAAATCTGGCAGTGGCTGGCCGAGGCCATGAAGCAGAACAGGATTAGGACGGGGTCGCCGGCCAGGTGAATAAGCCAGCCGCCACTTGGCTATTTTCCTGCCATTTCTCTAAACGACTCTTGAGCTGCCCGGGCGGGAAAAGCTTCCACGGCCAGGCACAACTTTTCTCTTGAGATTTTAGGGATCAATTGGTATCCTGAATTTTACTCCAGACAGGAGGTTAAGATGCGTCTTTATCTATCAAGCCTGTTGCTGATTTTATCATTCGCCATTCTGACCATGCTGGTCTCCTGTTCCAAACCTTCGGGCCAGGTCCAGGGGACGCTTTTTAAAGACGACCTGGAATTCCTGAAAAAGCACACCTCGGTTATTACCCTGTCCTCAGAAGACGGACGGGCCATGGTGGCTGTAAACCCCGATATCCAGGGCCGGGTGATGACCAGCACCGCGGGAGGACCAGAAGGCCTGAGCTTCGGCTGGATTAATCGCGAGCTGATTTCTTCCGGGGAAAACAATCCCCACATCAACGCTTTCGGCGGCGAAGACCGTTTCTGGCTCGGACCCGAAGGGGGCCAGTATTCACTTTTCTTTAAAAAAGACTCGCCCTTTGACCTGGAACACTGGTTCACTCCCCCGCCGATAAACGAAGGGTCCTTTGACCTGGCGGCCCGGGACGAGCGGCAGGTTGTCCTGAAGAAAGACATGAACCTGGTCAACTACTCGGGATTTGAGTTCAAGATAAGAGTCAACCGCACCATCAGGCTGCTCACGGGTACCGAGCTGGAAGCCCTGGGAGTTCCGCTCGGGGGTAAACTCAGCTGGGTGGCCTTCCAGTCCGATAACAGCATCGTCAACGCCGGCGAACTCCCCTGGAAAAAAGAGACCGGCCTGGTTTCCATCTGGATCCTGGGCATGTTTAACCCTTCTCCCGACACCACCATTGTTATTCCTTATAAGATGGGGCCGGAAGAAGAACTCGGGCCGGTGGTCAACGACGCCTACTTTGGCAAGGTACCGGCTGACCGCCTCAAAATCGCCGACGGCGTCATCTATTTCAAGGGCGACGGCCAGTACCGCAGCAAGATCGGTCTCTCGCCCCTGCGGGTACTTCCCTTCTGCGGTAGCTACGATGCCGGAAACCGCGTCCTGACCATCGTCCACCTGACCCTGCCCGACAACCCCGCCGAACACAGCTACGTCAATTCCATGTGGGAAATTCAGAAAGACCCGTACGCCGGCGACGTGGTCAATAGCTATAACGACGGCCCGGCCGCCCCCGGCGCCAAGCCTTTAGGCCCATTCTACGAACTGGAGACTTCCTCGCCAGGGGCCATCCTCAACCCCGGAGAATCGCTGCGGCACGTGCACACCACCATCCACATCCAGGGCGAGGAGAAAGACCTGGACCAGATCGCCAGGAAAATTCTTGGCGTTAGCCTGGACGAAATAAAGAAGGCCTTCAGTCAGAAATAAAATCGACCGGGCCGAGGGTGTTTTGCCGGTTATCCGGCAGTCTGCCCTAAGCTGGCTCTTAACATTCTATTGCTGGCAATTCTTGGATGGGGCGGCGGAATTAACATCAGGAAAAGGCATCGGCTGGCCACGGTAGGCTCCCGAAACACAGGATGCAAAGTCGAACCGGCGGGCCGGGTGGAGAGTATACGATTGACGACCAGGAGTCCTGTTGATTAGAATAGGCCTGCGATCCCGAGAGCAGTCTTACAATATGAAGATAAACATGGGCGGCTTGAACAGAAGTCTTTTTCTTCTGATTTTCTACGTCAACCATTTTAGCGGCTTGTGATCTCTTCCGCCTCACTCTTCAGGCCATTCCTTCATAACCTCAAGTCCTGAAACAATGAAAGGAGCAAGCCGATGAAAATCATCTGTTTGGGTGCCGGACTGGTCGGCCGGGCCATGGCCCTGGACCTGGCCTCGGAAAAAGGTTTTGAGGTTTCAGCCGCCGACCGGGATGAAACCAGGCTGAAGGACCTGGCCGAGCGCGGTCTCAAGACGGTTCAGGCCGACCTGAGCCGGGTTCAAGACTTAAAAGAAATAATCAGCGAGCAGGACCTGGTGCTCAACGCCCTGCCCGGCTGGCTGGGTTTTAAGACCCTGAGAACCTGCCTGGAGTCCGGGAAAGACGTGGTCGACATAGCCTTCTTCCCCGAAGACCCCTTCGAACTGGACGCCCTGGCCCGGGAAAAAAGGGCCACGGCCTTGGTCGACGCCGGGGTAGCGCCGGGTCTGAGCAACCTTCTGAGCGCCCATGGCCTTAGCCGCCTGGATAAAGGAAGTTCGTTAAGTATTTACGTCGGCGGCCTGCCCTCAATCCGGGAATGGCCGTTTGAGTACAAGGCGGTTTTCTCGCCGCTGGACGTCATCGAAGAATACCTCAGGCCCGCCCGGCTGAAAGAGGGCGGCCGGCTGGTGGTCAGGGAAGCCCTGTCCGACCCGGAATTCGTGGAGTTCGAGGAGCTGGGTACCCTGGAGGCCTTCAACACCGATGGGCTGCGAACCCTTCTCAAGACCCTGGACCTTCCGGACATGAAAGAAAAAACCCTGCGCTATCCCGGGCACAGGGAGAAGATGTTGATGCTCCGCGAAGCGGGGTTTTTCGACTCCCGGCCGGTTGTGGTCGGCGGCCAGAAGATCAGACCCGTTGACTTTACCGCCAGGATCCTTTTCTCCCGCCTTCAGCTCCAGCCAGGAGACGAGGACCTGACGGTCCTCAGAGTGGTGGTTGAAGGAGAGAAGGGCGGACGTCCGCTCCGACTGATCTTTGAACTCCTTGATCGCTTCGACCGCAGGAGCGGAATTCACAGCATGGCCAGGACCACCGGGTACACGGCCACCATGCTGGCCCGGGCCCTGGCCAGCGGCCTCATAAAAAAGAAGGGAATCATCGCCCCGGAAATGCTGGGCTTCGATCCAGAAGTTTTCCTGTTCGTCAGGGAGGGGCTGGAAAAAAGAGGAATAATAATTAAAGAGACTGCCCAGGCCGGCTGAACAGTTTAACAAGGTGGCCAGGAAGCCGGACTGCTCCCCGGACCTGTGGCCAGGCTATTTCTTCAGCTTTCTGGTGTCAACCCAGTTTTCCAGGAACCTGGTCTCGCCCGAGGCCGGCTTCTCCTGCTCGGTCAGCAGCGACTCGATAATTGCTTTCAGGTGAGCGTAGGGCAGCGTCCCGATGATCATCCGGTTGTTGATGATGATGGTCGGGGTGGAGCGGATGCCGTAGGGAAAGCGTTCCGAAGTTTTTTCATACTCCTTGCCGGTTTCGATAATCTGCTGGACCAGGGCCTTGGTCTTCTCATCGTTCAGAGCGGCCTCCACGCCGTACTTTCTGGCCAGCTGCAACCGCCACTCGGGATTCTTGGCCTTCTCAAAGTTCCTGAAGATTTCATCGTGGATCTGCGGGAACTTGGCCGGGTCATAGGCGGCGATATAAGAAAGGTCACAGGAGCCGGGATGCTTGTCCTTGTCCACCACGTCATTGCACTTGGCTTCCAGCGGGAAGAACTGGAAGGCGATGTTGATCTTACCGGCATATTCTTTTTTGATCCTCTCCAGTTGCTTGAACAGGAACAGGCAATCGGGACAGAGGAAATCCGCGTATTCAATGATGCGGATGGGCGCCTCCTCGAACTTCTCCGTAGCTCTGGCCGTCCAGTAGGGTGAAATCAAACTCGGGTTCTTAACGGTTTCCAGGCTGTAAAATTCTTTGACGATTTTCGTGGCTACACCTCCCAGCTGGGCGTCTTTTTTGGCCTGATAAAAAACATGAAAGCCGTAGGCACCCATCAGTGTCAAGACCCCGATAACCACCAGCGGCCTGATGGACCCGAATACCAGGTCACGGAAAAACCCATAGAGGCCCGGATATTCGTTCCTGACACCGTACTTCCAGAACAGGAAAAAGTTAAGAAGCGAAAAAACATAAAAGCCAGAACAGAGCAGGCACAGGCTTTTCAGGAAGAAAACCGAGTAGGTGAAAAGTGATATGACTCCCAGGGCGTTGAGCAGGGAAAGCAGCTTGTTGACCCTCTCCAGCCTGACCGAGGGCAGCACCGCCCCCACCATCACCAGTATTCCCAGGACCAGTCCCCAGTACCCCAGGGGGACTCCCTGGAAATGGGCGATAGAAGAATAGGCCGAACTGTCGCAGTTAAAGAAGGCGCTGATATCGCAGAAGGCCCCGGTAAAAATGGTCTCCGGGAAATTGGCCTGGAAAAAATGGTCGATGGTCAGGTATGAAAAAACGGCCATGCCCAGGCCGGCCAGGAAACTCCAGAACCTCAACCAGTAACTTTTCAGGGTCAGGCTTCTGTCCATCTCACACCTCGCTCCAGCAATTTTATTCATCCGGATATCCCTGGAAAAAGCCGGGCCCGGCTACAACAGCAGGCAAGCCACCTGATTCCAGCCGATGTCTCCACAACATCTTTTCCTTCGCGCCCCGAGGCGCGGCACAGACCGTATCCGGATTTCCTATTAATCCAGTATGTTAATATCCTTAGTCTAAGGCATTTTAATCGTCGGCGCGGCGACTGTCAATTTCAGCCTTCTCGGCCAGCCCGGCCGGCGAAAATCTCCTCGGCCTCCCGGGTGTATTTCCCGTCCGGGCCGTAGAGAATGAGGGGTGGAATGTCCCGGTAACCAAGGTCCGAAAAGCCACACTCGGCCAGAAAGAAATTGGCCGGCTCGTTTTCCCGGGGATAGACCGACCGGCTGGTCCTGAGCTTGAGGCCCTGCCTTTCCAGCTCTCCCTCAAACTCCGCCCGGCGGTTTCCGGGAAAGATGAAGTAGGCCCGCCCGGTTTCCTTCAGCCAGTTCCGGGTGAAGGACAGCAGCTCTTCCAGGCTGCAGAGCAACTCGTGCTTGGCAATATTTTTTTCTTCCGAGGGGCTCAAGAAGCCGCTGTTGCGCCGGATGTAGGGCGGGTTGGAAAAGATGACGTCAAACTTGCGGTAGGGCTGATACTGGCGGAAGTCTTTCTGCAGGACGGTAACCCGCCCCTCCAGGTTATTTAGCAGGATGTTGCGACGGGCCAGCTCCACCAGGACCGGTTGAACTTCCAGGGCCAGGATATGCTTGAAGGGTTTCAGGCTCAGCAGGAGAGAAATGATGCCACAACCGGTGCCCACCTCCAGCAGTTCATCCCCTTCCCTGGTGGTGATAAAATCGGCCAGAAGCGGCGCGTCCAGCGAAAAGCGGAAGCCGTTCTTCCTTTGCAGGACCAGAATCCGCCCGCGGTAAAATGTATCTAAACTTTCATCCGGTCTTATCCCGGGGTCAAACTCAATCATCATCTTCCATGCCGGTAAACACCAGGATTTTATCATCGGCCACCCGGACCAGGCCGCCCTTTACGTCCAGCCTCTCTTCCCGGCCCAGCACCGTCCGGTAGACCAGCTGGCCCTGGCCCAGGCAGGCATTAAGAGGCCGGTGACCCGGCCAGATGCCCAGGTAGCCATCCAGACCCGGGACCTGCACCTCCAGGACCTCGGCCTCCACCAGAAGCCGGGAGGGCGAAACCACCCTGAGATGCAGTCTCGAATCCTTCTCCGGGTTCATAACTTCTTGAGCTCCTCGGCCTTCTGGACCACCTCGTCTATGGTCCCGACCATGTAGAAAGCCTGCTCCGGCTTATCGTCGTGCCGGCCCTCGCAGATTTCCCTGAAGCCGCGAACTGTCTCCTCCACCGGAACGTATTTACCCGGCCGCCCGGTGAACTGCTCGGCCACGTGGAAGGGCTGGGACAGGAACCTCTGGATTTTCCGGGCCCGGGCCACGATCAACTTGTCTTCGTCCGACAGTTCCTCGATTCCCAGGATGGCAATAATATCCTGTAGCTCTTTGTAGCGCTGCAGGATTTCCTTGACCCGCTTGGCCACCTGGTAGTGCTCCTCGCCCACAATCCGCGGGTCCAGGATGCGGGAATACGAAGACAGCGGGTCGACCGCCGGGTAGATTCCCATCTCGGTCAGGGCCCGGCTGAGGTTGGTGGTGGCGTCCAGGTGGGAGAAGGTGGTGGCCGGAGCCGGGTCGGTAAAGTCGTCGGCCGGCACGTAGATGGCCTGGACCGAGGTGATCGAACCTTTCTTGGTCGAGGTAATCCGCTCTTCCAGCTCGCCCAGCTCGGTGGCCAGGTTGGGCTGGTAACCCACGGCCGACGGCATTCTACCCAGCAGGGCCGAAACCTCGGAGCCGGCCTGGACAAAACGGAATATATTATCGATGAACAGGAGAATGTCCTGGCCCATTTCGTCGCGGAAGTACTCGGCCACCGACAGTGCGGTCAGCCCCACCCGCAGGCGGGCTCCCGGCGGCTCGGTCATCTGGCCGTAAATCAGGGCGGTCTTGTTAAGAACGCCGGATTCCTTCATCTCCAGCCAGAGGTCGTTGCCCTCCCTGGTTCTCTCGCCGACGCCGGCAAAGACCGAATAGCCGCCATGCTTCTTGGCCACGTTGTGGATGAGCTCCATTATGATAACGGTCTTGCCCACGCCAGCTCCGCCAAACAGCCCGATTTTCCCGCCCTTGAGGAAGGGCTGAATCAGGTCGATGACCTTGATACCGGTCTCGAACATTTCCATCCGGGTGCTCTGCTGGTCGAGCGGCGGCGGCTGGCGGTGGATGGGATATTTTTGAGAGGCCTCGATCGGTCCCAGGTGGTCGACCGGCTCCCCGATGACATTCATCAACCGGCCCAGCGTGCCCTCGCCCACCGGGACCTCGATCGGCTGACCCAGGCTGATGGCCTTCATGCCCCGGGCCAGGCCGTCGGTCGGGTGCATGGAAACACACCGGACCTTGAAATCGCCGATATGTTGCTCCACTTCCAGCATGATATCCACCGGCACTGGGACGTCAAAACCTTCGCTGGTAACCCGGACGGCAGTGTAGATGGGCGGCAGGTCTTTCTCCGGAAAGGCCACATCCACCACCGGTCCTATGACCTGGACCACCTTGCCAACTTTTTCCTGGTTCTTAACTTCTATATCTGGGCTTGCCTTGACCATAGACTTAAACTCCTTGCTGTTTTAGGGCTTCAACCGCGGTTTGAATCTCCAGCAGCTCCCTGGTAATCGAAGCCTGGCGGATCTTGTTGAGCAGCAGCACCAGGTCGGAGATCAATTCCTCGGCGTTCTTGGTGGCATTTTCCATGGCCATCATCCGCGAGGCCTGTTCCGCCGCCTGCGATTCCAGGAGGTAATGCTCCAGCTGGTACCTGAGATAAAACCTGAGCAGGTAATCGATTATCCGGTCGGCTTCCGGCTCCCAGTCCGGCTGCTGATGCTCGGGTGAAATCTCAGCTCCTTCAGCCGCCAGTGGCAGCAGCCGGCTCACGGTAATCCGGGGAGCGATGATCGACCGGAATTCGTTGTAAATCACGTAGACGGCATCCACCTGCCTGAGAATAAAACGGTATCCGAGGTGCCGGCTTAAATCCCGGCTGATTTCCTCAACTCTCTTGTCCACGCCCTCGGCATAGGACCTGATAACGGGATACTTGAGCCGCTTGAAATGGGCGCTGGCCTTTCGGCCGACGGGCACCACTTCCAGGGTGGCCCTTTCTTTTTTCTGCTCCAGGAAGGACATGGCCGTGGCCAGCAGGTTGGAATTGAAAGCGCCGCATAAACCCTTGTCCGAAGTCAGGACCATGACCTCGATTCTCTTTTCCGGCCGGACCTCCAGGAAGGGATGGGGCGACCGCCCGGAAACCCGGCTCAGGTACAGGGCCAGCCCCGGAAACGTATGCCAGAACGGCCGGCGCTCAACCACCTGTCGGTGAGCCTTCTTGAACCTGGCCGTGGCCACTGTTTTCATGGCCTGAGTGACCTGCTGGCTGTTGCGGACACTCTGTATCCGGCGCCTTAAATCAATCAGCGTGGGCAACCTGTACTTCCTCCTTAAAAACCTGGTTGAACTCGTTGAGGGCCTGGCTGATGCTGCCGTCAAGCTCCAGGTCTATCTGCTTTCTGGAGGCGATGGCCTTGAGCAACGAGGGGTACTTGCTTTCGAAAAATTTATAGAGCTCTTTTTCATACCTCTTTATGACTTCTACCGGAAACTCGTCCAGAAAACCACGGTTCCCGGCATAGATGATGAGAATCTGCCTTTCAACGGGCAGCGGGTGATATGGCTCCTGCTTGAGGACCTCGGTCAACCTCAGGCCGCGTTCCAGCTGGGCCTGGCTGGCCTTGTCCAGCTCGGTACCGAACTGGGCAAAGGTTAATAGCTCGCGGTACTGGGCCAGGTCCAGCCTGAGCTTCCCGGCCACCTGCTTCATGGCCTTGATCTGGGCACTGCCGCCAACCCGGGACACCGAAATGCCGACGTTGATGGCCGGCCGGATGCCGGCGTTGAACAGCGAAGGTTCCAGGTAGATCTGTCCGTCGGTGATGGAGATAACGTTGGTGGGAATGTAACCCGAAACATCGCCGGCCTGGGTTTCAATTATCGGCAGGGCTGTCAGCGAACCGCCGCCCAGCTCGTCGTTAAGCTTGGCCGCCCGCTCCAGTAACCGGGAATGCAGGTAGAAGACATCTCCCGGATAGGCTTCCCTTCCCGGGGGTCTCCTGAGCAACAGCGAAATCTCTCTGTAGGCGGCGGCATGCTTGGACAGGTCGTCATAGATTACCAGGGCATGCTGGCCGTTATCCCGGAAATATTCGCCCATGGCGCAACCGCTGTAAGGAGCCAGGTATTGCAGGGCCGAAGGGTCGGAGGCCGAGGCCACCACCACGATGGAATATTCCATGGCTCCATAATCTTCCAGTGTCTTGATGATCTGGGCTATGGTGGATTTTTTCTGGCCGATGGCCACGTAGACGCAGACCACGCCGGTGTTTTTCTGGTTAAGGATGGTATCTATAACGATGGTCGTCTTTCCCGTCTGCCGGTCGCCGATGATCAGTTCTCGCTGTCCCCGACCGATGGGAATCATGGCATCGATGGCCTTGATACCGGTCTGCAGCGGCTCGCGTACCGGCAGCCTGTCCACCACCCCTGGAGCCAGCCTTTCCACGAACATGTATTGATCCGTCTTGACCGGTCCCTTGTCGTCCAGGGGATGGCCCAGGGGGTCAACCACCCGGCCCACCAGCGCCCGACCGGCCGGCACCCGCAGAATCTCCCGGGTTCTTTTGACTACGTCCCCTTCCTTGACCTGGTCGGTCTCTCCCAGCAGCATCACCCCGACCGAGTCCTCTTCCAGGTTGAGGGCCACTCCATAGATATCTCGGGGGAAAACCAGTAGCTCGTTGTACATGACATTTTCCAGGCCGTAAACCCGGGCAATGCCATCCCCGACCGAGATGACCGTGCCGGTTTCCCGGACGTCCACCTGGCCACCAAAGTCCCTGATCTGCTGCTCGATTATCCTGGTAATTTCGTCGGCTTTGATCTGCATCTTTTTACCTCTGGCTGACTATCTCCTTCAACTTCAGCAGCCCCCCCCTGACCGAAACGTCATAATGAACATTCCCCTTCCTCAAGACCAGCCCGCCGATGATCTCCGGGTTAATCCGGAAATTAAGACGGACTGGCTTTTTCCATCTCGCCTCCAGGGTTTTCTGGAGCTCGATTTTTTCTTCTTCGGTCAGGTCTACCGCCGAATCTATTTCAAAGACTTCTATTCCTTTTTCCTCGGCCCAGACGCCGGGCAACTCGTCCAGGATTTCTGGAAGCAGGGATATTTTTTCCTTCTCGGTCAGCATCTTTACCAGGCGGGCCACCCTGGGGTCAAGTTCAGATCGTTTAAGAATCTCTTCGACCATCAGCTTTTTCTGCTGAACGGGAATGAAGGCCGAGGTCAGGGCATAGGTCAGGGCCGGGGTGGCCTTGATTAAGTCGGCCAGGGCCCTGAGCTGTTCCAGGCAGGCCTTAAACTCGGGTTCCCGGTCCACGGCCCGGGCCAGCCCCCTGGCATATCTTCTAACTATTAACCGATGGTTCATGGGTTGACCTCAACCTGTCGATGGCCCTGTGGATCAACTTCCGGTGCAGCTCGGGAGTCAGTTTTTCTTTTATCTTTTTTTCAGCCAGGGAGACGCTGAGGTCTATGGCATAGGCTTTCAAGTCCCTGATGCTCAGCCGGACCATGGTTTCGATTTCTTCCCGGGCCAGCTTTCTCAACCTCTCGGCTTCTTTTTCAGCCTCCTGGCGGATGGCCACTCTTTCTCGCTCGGCCTCTTCCCTTGCCTGTTCTTTCAGGACCTGGATTTCACCGGCCAGGTTGTTCAGTCGGTTCCTGGCTTCCTCCAGTTTCTGAAGGGACTCCTGTTTCATGGCTTCGGCCTGGCTTAGCCGGGCCGCTACCTGTTCTATCCTGTCTTTCAGGTACTCATTCAGCGGTTTTCGCAGCAGGTAGGCCAGCCCGCCAAACAGGATCACGAAGTTGAGGACCTGCCCCAGAAAGGTGGCCAGGTTAAAATGGCCCTGGGCCTCTTCGGCCAGTCCGGGAGCGCTCAAGACGAGGCCCAGGAAGACCAGGTTCAAAGCCTTGGAGTCAGGCCGGAATCCTTTCAATGGAGTATCTTCTCCTCGAGCTGCCGGGCCAGGCCTTCAACTTCCCGGCCGAGCTCGTCCTTGAGTTTCTCCGTCTGCTGGCTGAGTTCCACCCGCGCTGCCGCCACCTGTTGCTTGACTTCAGCCTGGATATCAGCTAACAGCCTGGCCTTTTCGTCCATGGCCCCAGAGACGATTTTTTCCCTGAGGAGCTGGGATTCCTGCCGGGCTTCTTTCAGGCCTGATTCGACCTGCTGAAGGTGGCTTTCATAGTCTTTCATCGCCTGGCGGTAGGTCCTTTCGTTCTCCTCCAGGATATTCCTGCGCCTCTCCCTCATATTGAGGTATGGTTTGAAGAATACCCGGCCCAAGACGATGACCAGAACCCAGACCAGCACAAAGACTGCTATGAATGTCAGGTCGACCTGTAACACGGTTCTAACCTTTCGGTCTATAAGAATAAAAAAATAACATTAAAGGGGCCAAAAAGCAACCTGGCCGGCGGCCAGCTTAACTGGTCCTGGCCTGTGATTGGAAAAACTGCCTGGCCTCACCCACCAGGAAAAGAGAGCCGGCTACCAGCACCGGTACCTCCCCCCCTGACAGGACCAGGGCCAGCCTGAGGGCCGAGGGAACAGTCTCCTCCAGGAAAAACTTGTCCCGGTACCCGGGCAACCGGGCAGCTATTTCCAGAGGTCCGGCTGCCCTCTCCAGTGAAGGCCGGGTCAGGATCACCCGCGAGGCCAGGGGAAACAGCCAGCGGGCTATTTTTTCTATTTCCTTGTCTTTCATGACTCCAAAGACCAGGATGGCCGGCCGGTTAAAGGTCTTCCTCCAGAACCTGTTGACCACCCTGGCCCCGGCCTCATTGTGGCAACCGTCCAGGACCACCGGTGGAGTGGAACCGAAAATTTCCAGTCGGCCGGGCCAGGAGGCGCTTTCCACCCCCTGGATTATCTTTTTTTTGCTTAACTTCCAGCCACGGGCACTCATTACTTCCGAAGTGGCAATGGCCACGGCCGCATTTTCACCCTGGTGCTGGCCGGGAAGAGACGGCCTGAATTTATAGGTGGAAGAGTCTGTCCGGTAAATAAAAACCTCACCCCGCCTGTTTTCTACCACGCTGAATTCTCTCTTTTTGTCGAAAACCCGGACCAGGGGAGCGTCCTCATCATGGCATTTTTTCTTTATGACCCTCAGGGCTTCCGGGCTCCTGACTCCACAGACACAGGGTATCCTTTCCTTGATTATCCCGGCCTTTTCGAAGGCGATTTTTTCCAGGTTGGAACCCAGGTATTGCTGGTGGTCATAGGAAACAGTGGTTATGACCGAAACCTCGGGCCTGACCACGTTGGTGGCGTCGAACCGGCCACCCATCCCGACTTCCAGAACAGCCAGGTCTACCTTTTTCCGGGCAAAGTAAAGAAAGGCGGCAATGGTCAGTATCTCAAAGTAGGTCAGGGCCCCGGCCACCCGGCCCCCGGATTTCAGCCTTTTTTCCCTTTTTTCTATTTCGGCCAGCAATTCCTTGAGTTCTTTTTCGCGAATCAGGCTACCGTTCACCCGGATTCTTTCCCTGACATCGACCAGGTGGGGAGAGGTATACAGGCCAGTCCGGTAGCCATGCAACCGGAAAATTTCCTCGAGCATGGCGCAGACCGAACCCTTACCGTTGGTGCCGGCCACGTGGATGACCGGATAGTCTCGATGAGGATGCCCGAAGTCCTCCAGCACGGCCTGGATGTTTTCCAGTCCCAGGCGGATGCCAAAAAGCTGGGCCTGGTCAAGATAGGGGTAAGAGGCGAGAGGGCACATTAAACCTTAAGCTTCCGGCTGGTTCAGAAAAAGTCGCAGGGCCTTGATCAGGTAATCGCGCAGGTACTTTCTTTCCACCACGTCATCCAGCATACCGTGAGCCAGCAGAAACTCAGCTCTCTGGAATCCCTTGGGCAACTTCTCTTTTATGGTCTGCTCGATGACCCTGGGCCCGGCAAAGCCGATCAGGGCGTTGGGCTCGGCTATGTTGATGTCGCCCAGCATGGCAAAACTGGCAGTGGTGCCACCGGTGGTGGGGTCGGCCAGCACTGAAATGTAGGGCAGCCTGGCCTCGGACAGCCGGGCCAGGGCCGCGGCCGTCTTGATCATCTGCATCAGGGACATCATCCCTTCCTGCATCCTGGCCCCGCCCGAGCAGGAAATTATGATCAACGGCAACTTTTCTTCCACGGCCCTCTCGGCCGCCCTGGCCACCTTCTCGCCGACCACCGAGCCCATGCTGCCGCCCATGAAGGCAAACTCCATGGCCTGGATTATAACCGGCAGGCCGCCCAGCCTGCCCCGGGCGGTGACGATGGCTTCGGGCAGTCCGGTTTTCTTCTGGCTATCCTTCAACCTGACCTCGTACTTTTGCTGGTCCTGGAAACCCAGGAAATCAACCGGGTAGATGTCCTGGTCGAGAAGCTCGAACTGGCCGTCGTCAAAGAGCTGCTGCAGTCGTTCCAGGGCTCCCAGGCGGAAATGGTAGTTGCACTGGGGACAGACTTTCAGGTTATCTATTATGTCCTGCTTGTACAGGATTTTCTGGCAATTATTGCACCTGGTCCACAAACCTTCATTCATTAACACGCCTCCTTGATTCCTGGGACTTTGTTTATTCCGGCCTCCCCTGGGACGTCCTACTTGCCCTTGGGCTCAATCAGCGATAAGACCGAGTCGGGGTCCGGCAGGACGTCTTCAATTTCTTCCTCGGCACTCAGCAGCCGGCTGACTATTTCCAGCAGAACGTCTGGATTGAAGGGCTTTTCCAGGTATTCAGCCGCCCCCAGGTTAGCCACGGCTTCATGCTTGTACTGGGGCCCCTTGTAAAGGCCGGTCAGGATGATGACCGGAACCGTTCCCTGGGAGTCCTGGACGATTTTCCTGGTCAGGTCAAAGCCATGGAGCTTCGGCAGGATGGCTTCCAGGATGACCAGGTCTGGCTTTTCTTCCTTGAACAGGTCATAGGCCTGGGCTCCATCGGTGGCCTGGATGACCTGGACCTTTATGTTCTTGAGTATTCGGGATAGGTTTTCCAGCGAAGAGGGTTCGTAGTCGACGATCAGGATTTTCTTCTCGGTCATTTCAATCAAGCCAATTTTAGTTTAAGCCGAAAGGCCTTGTCAACCTGACCGGGGCCAGCCTCCTGACACGCCGGACTTTACAGTCAGACGGCTTTTGGCATATAAACACTCTGTTGTGTTCTTTCTGGATGACAAGGAGAAGGCATTGAGATGAAGAAGGTCCCTCTTCATACCAAGATCTTTATCGGGCTTTTTCTCGGGGTGGTGGCCGGCCTGGTCCTGGGCCCCAAGGCCAGGAGCATCGAGTTTGTGGGCACCATTTTTATCCGCCTCATCACCATGGTGGTGGTCCCTCTGGTCTTTTTTTCCCTGGCCCTGGGAACGGCCAGCCTGGGAGATATCAAGAAGCTGGGGCGGGTGGGCCTCAAGACCTTTATCTATTTTACCCTGACCACAGCTATCGCCATCATAATTGGACTCGTGGCCGCCAATCTCCTGAAGCCCGGGATGGGACTTAACGAGCAGGTCAAACAGGAACTCTTAAAAAATTACCAGCAGGCCGCCCAGAGCAAGATCTCTGTGGCCAAGGAAAAACCATCCCTGATTTCGATCCTGGTCAACATCGTCCCCACCAACCCGGTCAAGGCCATGGCTGAGGGCGAGATGCTCCAGGTCATTTTCCTGGCCCTGGTTTTCGGCTTGTGCCTGAGCCTGATAACGCCGGAAAAATCAAAACCGATTTTGCACTTTTTCGACGGAATCAACGAAACCGTGCTGCAGGTGGTCAACCTGGTGATGAAGTTTGCCCCCTACGGAGTTCTGGCCCTGCTGGCCTCAATCATCGGCCAGTTCGGCCTGGGTATCCTGGTAACCCTGTTGAAGTACGCCCTGGTAACCATTCTGGGCCTGACCTTTCACGCCCTGGTTATTGACGGCCTGCTGGTAAGATTCTTGGGCGGGATGAAACCGGGCAGGTTTTTTAAGGGAACTTCCGACGCCATGCTCATTGCCTTCTCCACTTCCAGCTCCAACGCCACCATCCCGGTGGCCCTGGAATGCCTGGATGAGTTGAAAGTGAAAAAGGAATATTCCAGTTTCGTGGTCCCGCTGGGAGCCACCATCAACATGGACGGGACTGCACTCTACCAGGGTGTGGCCGCAGTTTTCATCGCCCAGATTTACGGCATTCCCCTTAGCCTGGCGGCCCAGGCCACGATAGTCCTGATGGCCATTCTGGCATCCGTCGGCACGGCCGGCGTGCCCGGGGCGGGGATGATCATGCTGGCCATGGTCCTAAAACAGATTGGCATACCTCTTGAAGGGGTGGCCCTGATTCTCGGGGTGGACCGGTTGCTGGACATGTGCCGAACGACGGTTAACATGATCGGCAACATGGCAGCCTCGGTCGTCATTCACCGCTCGGAAGAAAAGAGATCGGCCGGACAGGCCTGAAGCCAAACCGGCCTGAAAAAATAAATCTTTCTAAAGGGAAATTAAACTTGGGCAGGAAAACCAGGCGTCAGCTTCTTGGCCAGCATTTTCTACATGAGAAACGAATCCTGCAAAAAATCGTTGAAGCGGTGGAGCCTGGCCCGGAAGACCTAGTGCTAGAAATCGGTCCCGGACAGGGAGCCCTGACCTTCCCCCTGGCGGCCAGGGCCGGACGGGTCCTGGCCATTGAGAAAGATTACGGCCTGGTTGAAATTCTTGAGAAAAACAGGCCCGGCAACCTGGAGATAATCGCCGGAGATATTCTGAAACTGGACCTGCCCGGAATTATCGCCGGCCATCGCCAGCCGGGAGAAACGGTTAAACTGGCCGGCAATCTCCCCTACCATATATCCAGCCAGGTCCTGTTTGTCCTGCTCGAGGTGAAAGACCAGGTGGAGCGGGCGGTATTTCTGTTCCAGAAAGAAGTCGCCCAGAGAATAACGGCCACGCCGGGAAGCAAGGATTATGCCCCGCTGTCCATTCTGCTGCAGAATTATTTTGATTGCCAGTTGCTATTCCGGGTGGGCCCGGGGGCTTTCAGTCCTCCGCCCAGGGTCGATTCAGCCTGCGTCCTTTTTCTGAAAAGGAACCGGCCCATATTTTTTCCCGCGGAGGTTGAGGACGAACTTTTCCCCTTTCTTAAGGATGCGTTCTGCCAGCGTAGAAAGACCCTGGGCCGCAACCTGGAGAGCGCCGGATACAGGAGAGAAAATATCAGGCAGGCCCTGCTGCGCCTGTCGCTCTACGAAAAGGCCAGAGCCGAAGAGCTGAAACCCGAGACCCTGGTTTCGCTTTTTCGATTGCTTAAGGAAAACAAGGGTAAAATTTAGACCCGACGATGAAAACCGCCCGGTCCCTGTGCTATAATCAGGAAAAATGGCCAGAGCAAAGAAGGAAAAGAAAACAGAAAAAAAAGAAGGCCGGAAGAACAAGATCCTGGCCGAAGTTATTTCCGTGATTCTCATCTTCCTGGCCGCCTTTTCTTTCCTCAGCATTTTCACCTATAACCCGGCTGACCCGACCTGGGCCAGCACCTCTCCCCCCGGGCACCGCGTCCAGAACTTCGGGGGAAGGCTCGGGGCCGGTTTCGCCGAAAGCCTGCTGCAGGTCTTTGGCCTGGTGGCCCTGTTCCTGCCTCTGGCCCTGGGCTACCTGGGAATCAGGAGCCTGTTCCCGGGGCAGTCCGGCCGTCTCTTCAGGCGCAGCCTGGGCGGACTGCTCTATCTCCTGGTGCTTTCTCCCCTTCTGAACCTGGTCCTGGAAAGGGCCCCCTGGAGGGGCAAGGATTTTCCGGCCGGGGGACTTCTGGGGGAGCTGGTTGGCAATTTTTTTGCCCGCTACCTTAACCACACCGGGTCTTTTATCCTTCTTCTTTGCCTTCTGGCCCTGTTGCTGATTTTCACCACCCACTGGAGCCTGGCCCGGACCGTCGACTTTTTCGCCAGGCTTTTCAGGAATACCACCGGCCGGGTCATCATCAGGATCACCCAATACCGGAAGGAGCGAAAGCAAGAAAAACTCAAGAAGAAGATGGCAGAGAAAGAGGCCAGGGAAAAGCTGGCCGCCTCCCGTGCCGCGGCGGCCGAAGCCAGGAGCCTTACTGAGAAACCCGCCAGGGAAACTCTCCCGGTCGAGGAAAAAAAGCCTCCGAAGCCGGCGGAAAAGCCCCCGGCTACCAGGAAAAAAGAAGAGGCGGCCGGAGAAAAAATGCTGCTCCCGGACCTGAGGAAATCAGGCGACTACCGGTTCCCGCCGTTCAGCCTGCTCGACCCGGGCAAGCCCACGGAAAAAATTGATCGCGACGAGCTGTTTGAAAAAAAGCGCCGGATCGAAGAGAAGCTGCTGGAATTCAAGGTATCCGGCGAGGTCCGGGAATACCACCCGGGACCGGTTATCACCACCTATGAATATTTCCCGGACGCCGGCATAAAAGTCAGCCAGGTGGCCAGCCTGAGCGAGGAGCTGTCGCTGGCCCTGGAGGCCGAAGCCGTGCGCATCCAGCGCATCCTGGGAAAATCCTCGCTGGGCATTGAAATTCCAAATAACAAGCGAGAAATAATCAAACTTAGAGACATCATCCAGTCGGAGAAATTCCAGAATTCTGCCTCCAAGCTGACCTTTGCCCTGGGCAAAACCGTCCACGGCGATGTCTACATCACCGACCTGGCCATCATGCCCCACCTGCTGATTGCCGGGGCCACCGGCACCGGGAAGAGCGTGGCCCTCAATGCCCTGATCGCCAGCATCCTGTACAAGGCCACCCCGGATGAAGTCAAGCTGATCCTCATCGACCCCAAGCGCCTGGAATTCACACTTTACGATGGTATCCCTCATCTACTGGCCCCGGTGGTCAACGATTCCAAGAAGGCCGGCATCATCCTGATGGATGCCGTAAAGAAGATGGAAGAGCGGTTGCGTCAGCTCGGCCAGATGAAGGTCAGGAACATTGAGCAGTACAACCAGCAGGTCAGGGCCCTGCTGGAACAGAAAAAGGGCAAACTGAGCGAGGAAGAAAAGGCCAGGCTCAAGCCACTTCCCTACATTGTCATCATCATCGACGAGCTGGCCGAACTGATGATGACCAGTCCCCAGGACGTGGAATACTGCATCGGTCGCCTGGCCCAGCTGGCCCGGGCCGTGGGTATCCACCTGGTGATGGCCACCCAGAGGCCTTCGATTGACGTCATTACCGGTACCATCAAGAACAACTTCAACAGCCGGATTGCCTTCAAGGTGCCGTCCAAGATTGACTCGCGGGTCATCATAGATACCGTCGGCGCCGAAAAACTCCTGGGCCTGGGCGATATGCTGTTCATGCCGCCCAACTACCCGCGAATCATCAGGCTGCACTGCGCCTACGTTTCCATACCCGAGGTCCAGCGCCTGGTCAAGTTTGTGAAAGACCAGGGCCAGCCCGAATTCGACGACCGGATCATGCAGATCCTGAAGCGTACCGGAGACCTGACTCTCGAGGGCGACCTGGGCGAGAAGGACGAATTGTTCGACCGGGCGGTGGAACTGGTCCTGGCCACCGGGCAGGCCTCTGCCTCCTACCTGCAGAGGAAATTGAAACTGGGCTACGCCCGGGCTTCCCGGATAATAGACCAGATGGAGCAGGAAGGAATTATCGGTCCCTCCGAAGGAGCCAAGCCCCGGGAAATCCTGGTTGACCCCAAGTCCTATTTCAAGGACAGGCAGAAAGCCAAGGCACCGGAAGACAAGGCTTGAAGGGCAAAGTCAGGACGGGCTGATTAGTTGACGGCTGGCTGCCGGAGGGATTTCAGAACTTTCTCTTTAACCTTTCTCCACCTTTCGGGTGGGATTTCCAGGGTCACCTCCACCAGGCGCGGGTCAAACTGGGTGCCGCTGCAGAGCTTGATCTCTTCCAGGGCATCCTCGAAACCGCGGCTCCGGCGGTAAGGCCGGTCCGAGGTAATGGCGTCAATGGTATCGGCCAGAGAAAAGAGCCTGGCGCTCAAAGGAATTTCCTCACCCTGGAGTCCGAAGGGGTAGCCGGATCCGTCAAACCGCTCATGGTGAAAGAGAACAATTTCGGCCGCTCCCTGTAGAAAGCTGAATTCCTCGATCATGGCAAAGCCGATCAGGGGATGATACTTTATGATTTCCATTTCTTCATCGGTCAGCGGCCCCTTCTTCTGCAGGATGTCCTCGGGAATTCCGACCTTGCCCAGGTCATGGAGCAGGGCGCCGCGCTCGATGTCCAGCAGGGCCCGGCGGGTGGTGACGCCGGCAGCCTGGGCCAGCAAAACGGTATAAGCGGCCACGAACCTCGAATGGCCGAGGCTCTCCTCCCGGCTGTCGGTCGCGGCCAGAAAATAGATCAATTCCGAGTTAAAAAACCTGCTTTCGTTAAACAGGTTTTTCAACCCGGGGATGCGGACAAACTCTTCTTGGCGGATGGCATTTTCCAGCCGGTCCAGTATGCGGCTGGCTTTAAGGAAAGCTTCAATTTTCGACAGGGCGTAAGGAGAACTATAAGGAGAGTTCAACAGAGCCGACGCCACCTGGCCCCAGCCCTGGATATCCCAGTTGGTCTTGAGCCAGCTGAGGTCAAAGACCTTAACCCTGGAGTTTTCCTGGACCGCGGCCAGATACCGGTTCTTATCTTTTCTGTCTTCGGTCTCAGCCGCGGGGGTTTTCTTCAGGCGATCTTCCTTCATCACCTGACCCTTTCCGCCTGGCCCGGCAGACCGGTCGAGCCGGGTGCAGCCTCGGTCCTGGTCCTGACCAGAGGAGAGGTCTCCACCAGGACGTATCCCCGGCTACGGGCCAGAAGCTCCAGGTAGCGACAGAAGGATTCTTCTGTCCGGAAGAACTTCATTTTTTCATTCTTGGCTGATGGTGTCATGCGCCCTCCGCTTCCTCAAGGGGCAAAAAATTAGTCGCCAGGTCAAAGAAAAAATTGAAAAATGGGTGGAAGATATGATATTTTCATCAGGAACAAATGAATTTGTAGTTAAAGGAAGCAACCAGGTTCAGACATGCGACCAAGGGTAGATGAAGATATCCAGGAGCTGATGGTCCGCTACCGGCCGATCATTGCCTTCCGGGTCCGCAAAGCTCTGGGTGCCCAGAACACAGATTGCGAAGACCTGGTCTCGGAAATACTCTCCCAGGTCCTGGAGAAACTTCAGACCGGGGAATTCCGGGGTGAATCTTCCCTTGGAACCTTTGTTTATACCATAACTTCCCGCCGGATAGTCGACTACATAAGAGAGAAGACCAAGGTCATGAAATACGCGCCGGAGCCGGCTCCTTTCCCCGACCCCCAGGAAACCCTGGAGGTGGCCGAAATGTCCGAAAAGGTAAAAAGGGCCCTCACCCGGCTGAAGCCCAAATACCGGGAAGTCCTTTATCTATATTATTATCAAGAACTTAGTCGAGAAGAAGTGGCCGAGCGGTTAAAGGTGTCCACCAGAAAGGTCAGCGAGCTTGTAAACTACGCCTTGAAACTGATCAGAAAAGAGCTGAAACCATGAAAATTTTTTCCACTTTTGCCTGATTCCGGCGACTAAAAGGGTGAAGAAAAGGGAAGGCGGATTAACATGAGCAAATGCAAATTTGAAGACCTGATTGATGGGTACCTGCTTAACAGGCTTAGCGAAGGGGATAAAGAGGCCTTCGAAGAGCATTATTTCAACTGTTCTTCCTGCTTCGAGAAGCTCCAGGAAAGAGACGTCATCATCCGGACCATCAAGAACAACCCGGCCCTGCTGGAAGAAAAAGAAGAAGTGCGCTCCTCGGTCCTGGCCGGGCTCAGGAGAGAAGTCGCTTCTTTCCTGACCGTCAGGCAACTGGCCTTCGCCGGAGTCACCGCTCTGCTGGTCATGATCATAGTCTTCGCCGTTCTGCCCCGTGGCCAGGCGCCAGCCCCCAACTTCTTCCTGACCGATGAAGAAACGGTCCGCGGCTCTTCCATCACCCTGATTTCTCCGGTCATCGACATGAGCCAGATACCGTCCTCGTTCGAGTGGAAAAAACTGGGTGAAAATATCGAATACCAGATTTCAATCTTCAATGGCCAGCTCCTGTGGAAAGCCACCACCAAGGAGAACCGGATTACCCTCCCCGACGAGGTCAAGGCCAGGATGGTTCCGGGAGAAAAGTACTCCTGGCAGGTCAAAGCCTTTGGACCTGACGGAACGCTGATCGCCGTTTCCAGCCGGGTGCAGTTCAAGATTTCCGCTAAGTAAGAGAAAGCAGGCAACTAGTCTTCTATCAAATCACTGCCTAATTCTTCTATATAAAGCCGTCCCTTACTTTCTTCTTCAAAAGCCAGACAGCACATCAGTCGCCCGCACAGGCCCGAGATCTTGGTGGGGTTAATCACAATCTGCTGCTTCCTGGCCTTCTGGATGGTGATGGGCTCAAAGTTCTTGATGAAGGAAAAACAGCACAGGGGACGGCCGCAGACACCCAGACCGCCCACCAGCTTGGCTTCGTCCCGGACACCGATCTGACGCATCTCGATCCGCATCCTCAATTCCTTGGCCAGGTCCTTTACCAGCTGACGGAAGTCGATCCGCCCATCGGCCGTATAATAAAAGATGCCTTTCTTCTCGTTGAAGAAATAACGGACCGCGACCAGCTTCATCGGCAGGTTGCGGGCCTTGATCCGGCTCAGGCAGAATTCAAAGGCCTTCTTCTCCCGGTCTCTGAGCCAGTTGAACTTCTTTATATCTTCTTCGGTAGCCTTCCTGATAATTTTGACCGCACGGCGGGCAGCCTTGGGGCAATGGGCCAGCTCGCTGTCGAGGTCGATCACCATGGCCAGGTCGCCACCGTACTCGGATTCCACCAGGCAGTAATCCCCAACCTCCAGGGGCTCCTCGCCCCGGAGGGCCCGGATGATCTTGCCGGTGGACTCCGATAGCAAGAGCACAGCTTCAGTCATTTCTGATCTCTCTAAAAAAAATTGTGAGTTCATTACCCATTATAGCCAAATTCGGGTTCTTCTTTAAGCGCCCGAGGTAATCCTCCACCAGCCGGACGGCCTGACCGGCCCTTTCCGCAGAAACCAGGCGGGAAACCCGTTCCAGTTCCGGGCCAAGGTCAGGGTTAAGCAGAAGCTCCCGCCGACCGGCCTGGACCACCAGCAGGTCGCGGAAAAAAACCGAAAAGAATTTCAGGGTTTCCCGGAACTCTGACAGGGCATCCTTCCTGGCCCGGCCAGCCACCAGGCTCAGGAAGTCTTCTGCCTCGCCGGCCTCCAGCAATTGCTTGAAGACCAGCCAGGCCTGGTTGCGCCCGGCCAGGAATTCATCCCAGTCCGTTTCCAGCACGGACTCCAGGTTGCCTTCGGAGGATTGGGCCAGGAGCCTGGCCCTCTCGACCGGGAACCCGCGGTCTACCAGGGCTCTTTCCACCTCTTCCTGGCTGAGGGGATTGAACTTCAGGACCTGGCAGCGGGAGCGGATGGTGGGCAGGATGAGCTGCAGGTCTTCCGTGACCAGGATGAAATAGGCAAACGACCGCGGTTCTTCCAGGGTCTTGAGCAACGAATTGGCCACTGTTTCGTTCATCCTTTCGGCTTCATCGATGATGAAGACCAGTCGCCCCCGGCCCCAGGGTCGCAGGGTGGCCAGGTAATTTACCTCTTCAATTTGTTCTTTAACAATCTGCTCGCGGTTCTTTTCCCGGGTGATGACCCGAACGTTGGGATGCTGTCCCCGGTCTATTCTCAAGCAGGAATCGCAGCGGTCGCAGGAATCGTCAGTCTTCTCCAGGCAGTTCAAGGCCCTGGCCACGGTCAGGGCCGTTTTCAGCTTGCCGGTCCCGGCCGGCCCGAAAAATAGCAGGGAGTTGGGCAACCTGCCCTTGCCCAAAGAAAGTCTCAAAATCTGCTTTACCTGCTCGTTGCCCCAGATGTCCCTGAAACTCATCCCTCGCTATCCTCTCAACCCGGTGTGCACACCAGAAAAGAGCACCTGACGGAGATAATGGCCGGTGTGGGATTTTTCCACCCGGGCCACCTCTTCCGGCCGCCCGGCGGCCACCACTTCCCCGCCGGCCTGCCCGCCCTCCGGTCCAAGGTCAATAATGTAATCGCAATACTTGATAACTTCAAGGTTATGCTCGATTATGATCACCGTGTTGCCCATTTCCACCAGCCGTTCCAGCACCTTCAGCAGCTTGCTGACGTCGTCAAAATGAAGCCCGGTGGTAGGTTCATCCAGAAGATAGAGT
>JABLWX010000051.1 GCA_013178315.1 Candidatus Aminicenantota bacterium | reverse complement strand
GCTTTTTCAAGTACCAACCTGATAAATCTCCCCGCTTCCTCCACCCCAATCCCTATGGCCGGACTACCACCGCGCCGCTTCCAAACAGACCCATTAGACTGGATACCATGTCTTGACCGGAATGAATAAAATATTTGACACGATGATTAAAGATAATATAAATTTTTCTAAGATGGAATGGAAGGAGGCGTGATGAGAAAAACGCATCTCGTCTTTTCTGCCCTTTTTTTCTTTTTCTGCCAGATATTATGTTCTGCGGCTCAACCGCAGGAAGCTGTTGATATACTGGGAAAAGCTTCAGCCGGCGTGGTTACTTTCAAGGGCTGGGATAACAGCAAAAATGTGGTCGGGGAAGGCACGGGGTTTGCCCTGGCGGAAAACCTGGTCGTGGTGCCCTACCATCTTATTTCCCAGGCCACGGAAGCTGAAGTGACCAGCATTTCGGGGAAGAGCGGGAAAGTGGAAGCCCTGGTGGCCACCTACAAAGACTACGACCTGGCCCTGGTCAGGATCAAAGGCAAGGTGAATGGATTGTCACTTGGGGTCTCAACGGGTTTGAAGGCCGGGGATCGACTCTTTGCCCTGAGTGAAATATCCGGGCAGGTGATCATTACCGAGGGCAACCTGAGAGACTGGCTGGACCTCTCTCCGAACAAGATCAGGGTGATGGAAGTAACCATGAATCTGGAAAAACCGGCCTGCGGGGCCCCCATTTTCGATGTGCAGGGCCAGGTGGTCGGAGTGGCCCTGGTGTTCGGGGCCGGAGTCAAGTTCGGCGTTCCGGTGGAAGCGGTTTCGGCCATGAATACCCAGGCTAAAGGGCAGGATTTGAAGAGCACTGCCAAGGAAAATTACCTGGAACAGGTCGAGGGCAGTTTTCTGGTCGGAAAGTCGGCCGCCCTCTTGAACGAACCGGGAATGGGCAGCATCTATCTGGAAAAATATCTCAAGTTCAAGCCGGACGACCTGGAAGGTTACGTCCTTCTCGGGCAGTCGTATTTCAAACTGGGGAATTCTGCCGAAAGCTACAAGAATTTCGCCAAGGCTCTCCTGGTGAACCCGGACCACGCCCAGGCCCTTTACGGAATGGGGTTAACCCAGCTCAAGGAGAGAAAGTTCAAGGAAGCGGCCGAATTTCTGGAAAAGGCTATAAACAACCGGGTCGAGTCGAAAGAAATATACTTTGAACTGGGCACGGCCTACGAGGAATTGCAGGACCTGGCCCGGGCGGCCGAAAACTACGAAAAATACGCCAGGAGCGGGCCGGCCAATCCCTTCCCGGCCTGGTTGAAGCTGGCCCAGACCTACCAGAGGCTCAACCAACCGGAGAAGGCCATCGACGCCTTCCGGGAGGCCCTGAAGATAAATCCTGATGACATTAACTGCAATTATAACCTGGCCAAGATGCTGGCCGAGACCAACCAGCTGGCCGAGGCCGAGGAGATATTCAAGAAACTGGCCACCAAGAACCAGCGTGATGCCATAACTTACTACGGCCAGATCATGCAGATGTATGACCGGGCCCAGAACTATGAAAAGGCGGTCGAGGCGGCCAGGAAAATAGTGGAGATAAATCCCAAGAACGAGGTGGCCCTGTATAACCTGGCCATCATGTATGACCGGCTGGGCCAGCTGGAGGAAGCGGCCAGCACCCTGAACGAGTGCCTGGCTGTCAAGGGTGACTACACCCATGCCTGGTTCAACCTGGGCATCGTTTACGACAAGATGAAGAAACATCCCGAGGCGGTGGAAGCTTTCAAGAAGTATGTTGCCCTGGCTCCGGATGACCCCAGCGGCTGGCTGAACGTCGGCCTGGAATACATGCTCATGAAGGACTTCGAAAAGGCCCTGCCCAACCTGGAGAAGAGCGTTTCCCTCAATCCCAACAACGCGGTGGCCCAGTATAACCTGGGGATAACTTACATAAACCTTAAGGATAACTACAGTGCCCGGGAGGTACTGAAGACCCTGCAGCGGCTGGACCAGAACCTGGCCGGCCGACTGGCCAAGCTGATCAAGTAATCTCCTGATTGACTGACAGGCTAAAGTGTGGTATTTTTTAATCTCAATCCGCACAGGCAATCAGATCACCATAAGATAATTCAGCTGGGCAGGTGGCGGAATTGGCAGACGCACTAGGCTTAGGACCTAGTTCCTGAATAAGGAGTGCGGGTTCGATTCCCGCTCTGCCCATTCCCAGCATCCAGGAGCCTGAATCCACCCCAACCGGGCTGAGAGCAGGGTAAATTCATAATTAGAGGAAAGCGATGGAAAACAACACCAACCAGAACCAGGAAAGGCTGAAAGTGGTCAGTCCCACTGTCCGGGAACTGGACCTGGAAATTTCTCCCGAAGCGGTCAAGAAAGAATACGAGAAAGTGCTCAGGGATTATGTAGCCCGGGTCAAATTGCCCGGTTTCAGGAAGGGATATGCTCCCCGGGACATGGTGCAGAGGATGTTTGAAGCCGAAATAAAAGAGGCGGTGCTCGACAACCTCATTCCCGATAGCCTGAGACAGGAGCTGGAAAACCTTAAAGTCGTTCCGGTCAACGTGCCCACGGTCAAATCGGTTGATTTCAGCCTGGACGGGGGAGTCAGGTACCAGGTGTCCTTCGAGGTCTGGCCCGAGTTTGAGCTGCCGGCCGATTACCTGGAGAAAAAAGTTGAGAAGGAAAAGGTCCAGCTGGAAGAAACCGAGGTTGAAGCCGTGCTCATCAGGCTTCGGGAAAACGCGGCCGAGTACCTGCCGGTGTCCGAACGCGGAGTGCAGTCTGGAGATTACGTGGTCATCGAGATCCAGGGCAAGGATGCGGCCACCAGGAAGTTCATGCCGGTGGAAAAAGTGGTGGTGCTGGCCGGCCATGCCGATAACGAACCGCAACTGAACGAGGTCCTGCCGGGACTTAAACCAGGGGACGAGAAGAATTTCACGGTCAAGTATCCTCCGGACTACCGCCAGAAGAAGTTTGCCGGAAAAGAAATTGAGTACAGGCTGAAAGTTCTGGAGATAAAAGAGAAAAAACTGCCCGAGCTCAACGACGAGTTTGCCAAGCTAGTAGATGACGTGGAAAACCTGGAAACCCTGAAGGAGAAAATCCGCCAGGACCTGGTCAAGCACCGGGAGGAGGAAGCCCGGGATAAAGCCATAAACCAGTACCTGGAAAAACTGGCCACGGAGATAAACCTGGTCATTCCCGAGAGCATGGTCAAGGAAGAGGCCCAGGCCATAATCGGGCGCCAGTTCCGCGAGGAAGAGCTGAAAAAGATTCCCTCCGACCTCTGGCCCGGACTGCTGGAACAGGCCCGGAAACAGGCAGAGGCCAACCTTAAGAATCATATTCTGCTGCGAAAGATTGCCGCCCGGGAAGGACTCCAGGTCACGGCCGAAGAGTTCGAGCAGGAACTGAAAAAGGTGTCCGAATCAAGAAATATTCCCCTGGACCAGCTCCAGGCGGCCCTGGCCCGGGAAGGTCGCGACGAGGACTGGAAGCTCAACCTGCTCCTGAGAAAAACGGTTGACTTTTTGTCCGGGAGGGTTATAATAGAGTAAAGCTTCCCCTATGGCCATAATTCCTTTTGTCATTGAATCCGAGGGGCGCACCGAGCGCGGTTATGATATCTATTCCAGGTTGCTCAAGGACAGAATAATTTTCCTGGGCACTGAAATAACGGATGAGGTGGCCAACCTGGTGATTGCCCAGTTGCTATACCTCGAGGCTGAAGCCAGCGATAAGGATATTTCCTTGTATATAAATTCACCGGGAGGCAGCATAACTGCCGGCCTGGCCATCTATGATACCATGCAGTTCATAACTTCACCCGTAACTACCATCTGCCTGGGGCAGGCGGCCAGCATGGCTGCGGTACTGCTGGCGGCCGGGACGGCGGGCAAGAGATTTGCCCTGCCCAATTCCCGGATCGTCCTTCACCAGCCGTTTGGCGAATTCCAGGGCCAGGCCAGCGACCTGGCCATCCAGGCCAAAGAGATTCTTAGAATGCGCGAGAACCTGAACCAGATCCTGGCCAGGCATACCGGGCAGCCCCTGGACAAGATCCAGGCTGAGGTCGAACGGGATTTCATCATGACTCCTGTTCAGGCCAAGGACTACGGTCTGATTGACCAGATCATCAGTTCCCGTAAGGAAACTCTCGCCTGAGTGGCAAAGGCTCCCCGCCGGGAGCAGGTAAGGCATAGAGCATGACAACCAACGAACAGAATTCGGGCACGGTCAAGTGCAGTTTCTGTCACCGGACCCAGACCCAGGTCCGGAGACTGATTGCCGGTCCGCAGAAAGTCTATATCTGTGATAACTGCGTGGAAATTGCGCATTCGATCCTGGTTTCCGACCGGCAGCAGGAACTGGAAATAAAGCAGAAAAAAGAGCCCTTCCTGACCCCGGTTCAGATCAAGAAAGCCTTGGACGAATACATCGTCGGCCAGGAAGAAGCCAAGAAGAAAATATCGGTGGCCGTATATAACCATTATAAACGTATCAACCAGCCCAGGGGCCAGAGCGAGGTGGAAATAACCAAGAGCAACCTGCTGTTCATCGGCCCGACGGGAACCGGCAAGACCCTGATGGCCCAGACCCTGGCCAGGTTGCTGTCGGTACCGTTTGCCATTGCCGATGCCACCACCCTGACCGAGGCCGGCTACGTGGGCGAGGACGTGGAGAACATCATCCTGAAGCTTTTCCAGGCGGCCAAGGGCAACATCGAAAAGACCCAGAAGGGAATCATCTACATCGATGAAATAGACAAGATCAGCCGCAAGAGCGATAGCCCGTCGATCACCCGGGACGTTTCCGGGGAAGGGGTTCAGCAGGCCCTGCTGAAGATCATCGAAGGCACGGTGGCCAACGTGCCTCCCCAGGGCGGCCGCAAGCACCCCTACCAGGAATTCATTCCCGTGGATACTTCTGATATACTGTTTATCTGTGGCGGGGCCTTTAACGGCCTGGACAAGATAATCGCCCAGCGGCTGGGCAAGTCCACGGTCGGTTTCAAGTCTGAGATCAAG
>JABLWX010000050.1 GCA_013178315.1 Candidatus Aminicenantota bacterium | reverse complement strand
TGCCGGAGGACCTGATCAAATACGGCCTGATTCCCGAGCTGGTGGGCCGGGTGCCGGTGGTGGCCGTTTTCCACGACCTGGACCGGAACCACCTGATCGAAATCTTGACCGGTCCCAAGAACGCCATCATCAAGCAGTACCAGAAGCTGTTTGAGATGGAGGGGGTCGAACTGGAATTCACCGCCGAGGCCCTCCAGGCCATTGCCGAGAAATCGATTGAAAAGAAGCTGGGAGCCCGGGGGCTGAGGGCCATAATCGAGGACCTGATGCTCGACCTGATGTTTTACCTGCCGTCGCAGAAAAAGGAAACCAGGATCGTCATCACCCGGGAGATGGTGGAGGAGCAGAGACTCAGCTACGAAAAATATAAACAGGTAATGGGAGCGTAACATGACCGAGTCCCAGGAAAATTCTGAACTTATAAAAAATATACCGCTCATCCCGCTCCGGGACCTGGTGGTTTTTCCGGCCACGCTGGTGCCCTTTGTAGTTGGCCGGCCCTCGTCAATCAAGGCCCTGGAAAAGGCCTACGAGAAGGACAAGCTGATTTTCCTGGCGGCCCAGATGGATGCCGGAATCGACAACCCCTTACCGCGTGATATCTACACCATGGGGGTGACGGCCAGGATTATCAGGACGGCCAGGACCGATGAACGGAACATGAAGGTCATAGTCGAGGGGCTCAACCGGGCGCGGATCGTTGAGTTTCTCAGCACCTACCCCTATTACCAGATACTGGCCAAGGTGGTCAAAGAAATAGAGGACAATTCGCCGGAGACCCAGGAACTGCTCAAGAAGGTCCTGGCCCTGTTCGAGGAATACTTAAAGATCAACCAGAATGCCAACCTGGATTCCATCATCCCGGCCCTCAGGGAAAACAGCACCGACCGGATAGCCGACATCATTTCTTCTCATCTCTACCTACCGCTCGAAGAGAAGCAGAACCTGCTGGAAACCCTGAATACCCGGGAGAGGCTGAACCGCCTGAGATTCCTGCTCCAGGAATCCCTGGTCAATTTTATCGGCCGGGAACCGGGGGCCGGTTCCTCCCGGAGAAGGGGAGGGCAGAAGGAAGGCGGCCAGCGGACCTTCATCCCCGGCGCCCAGTTCAAGAAAGAAGAACAGCCCAACGAGATAGAGGAGCTGAAGAGAAAGGTGGCCGAAGCCCAGATGCCTCCCGATGCCCACGAGAAGGCCATGAAGGAGATCGAGCGCCTGGAAACCATGCCGCCGATGTCGGCCGAAGCCACTGTTAGCCGGAACTACCTGGACTGGCTTATTTCCCTGCCCTGGAACAAGAAATCCAGGGAAAAGAGGGACCTGAAAGAAGCTGAAAGAATCCTGAACGAAGACCATTACGGCCTGGAAAAGGTCAAGGAAAGAATCCTGGAATACCTGGCCATCCGCCAGCTGGTCAAGAATCCCAAGGGGGTCATCCTGGCCTTCATCGGGCCTCCTGGAGTCGGCAAGACCTCCCTGGGCAAGTCCATAGCCCGGGCCACGGGCCGGAAATTTGTCCGGCTGTCGCTGGGCGGTGTCCGGGATGAAGCCGAAATCAGGGGCCACCGCCGGACCTACATCGGGGCTTATCCCGGTCGGATCATCCAGATGATCAAGCGGGCCGGCACCAAGAACCCGGTCTTCCTGCTGGATGAAGTCGACAAGATGAGCATGGATTACCGGGGCGACCCGGCCGCGGCCCTGATGGAAGTCCTGGACCCGGAACAGAACAAGGAATTTCTCGACCACTACATAGATACAGATTTTGACCTGTCCCAGGTGATGTTCATCGTCACCGCCAATTCCATAGACCCGATTCCGCGGGCCCTGCTGGACCGGATGGAAGTCATCAGGCTGCCCGGTTATACCGAGGATGAAAAAGTCCAGATTGCCCGGCAGTTCCTGATTCCCAAGCAGCTCAAGGCGCACGGCCTGACCTCCAAGAACCTGGAGTTCACCGAGCAATCTATCCTGAAAATAATCAGGGAGTACACCAGAGAGGCAGGAGTCAGAAACCTGGAGCGGGAAATCACCTCCATCTGCCGCAAGATGGTCAAAAAAGTGGTGACCAAGGGCAAGGAATACCGCGAAAAGCTGACGGCCAGGGCGGTGGAAAACTACCTGGGCATTCCCAAGTACCGCCGGCTGGAAATTGACCAGCAGAATGAAATCGGCGTTTCCCTGGGGATGGCCTGGACCGAATTTGGCGGCGAGCTGCTGACCTTTGAAGCCACCAAGATTCACGGCAAGGGCAACCTGATGCTGACCGGCCACCTGGGCGAAATCATGCAGGAGTCGGCCCAGGCCGCCTACAGTTATGTCCGTCACAAGCTCTACGAGCTTAACATGGGCAAGGAACTGGAAAAGAATTTTGACATACACATCCACGTGCCGGAAGGAGCCACGCCCAAGGAAGGTCCCTCGGCCGGTATCACCATCGCCACGGCCATCATCTCCCTGCTGACGGGTATCCCGGTCAGCAAGAAGGTGGCCATGAGCGGAGAAATCACCCTGAGAGGCAAAGTCCTGCCGGTGGGCGGTATTAAGGAAAAACTCCTGGCCGCCTTCCGTGAGGGCATCACCGAGGTCATCCTGCCGGTTGATAACCGTCCCGACCTCAAGGACCTGCCCAAGAAACTGAAACAAAACCTGAAAGTCCATCTGGTGGAAAACATGGACCAGGTGCTGAAAATAGCCCTGACCGAGGAGCTGGTCCCCAAGGCCGGACCGAGCGAGCCCGAAGCCAAGGAAAAGCAGCCGGCGGCCGGGACCGAGGCCACCAAGGAACCCCAGATGACCAATTGAGGAAAATTTAACTGAAAGCTGTTTTCGATTTTTTCCTCAGAATAGATTCAAGATGAATTGAATCAAAAAATTTATATGTGAGGTAGGAGCGATGAAAGAATACAGTCTGATCGACCTGGAAGAAAAGGAACTGTCCGGTCTGAAGAAAATTGCCAACTCCCTTGGTCTGGAAGAAGAGGACATCGAAAATTCCAGCCGGCACCACCTAATCTTCAAGATCCTGGAGGCCCAGGCCAAGAAGCAGGGCCTGCTGTTTTCCGAGGGCGTCCTGGAATGCCTGGAAGACGGATTTGGCTTCCTGCGGGCCCCGGAGTTCAGCTATCTGCCCAGCCCCGACGACATCTACGTCTCGCCCTCCCAGATCCGGAAGTTCCAGCTCCGGACCGGAGACACCATTTCTGGCGTGGTCAGACCTCCCAAGAACGGAGAAAAATATTTTGCCCTGATCAAGATAGAAGCCATAAATTTCCTGCATCCCGACGTGGTCCTGGAAGCCAGGCGAAATGTCCAGTTCGAACAGCTGACTCCCGTCTATCCCTTCGAACTGATCAAGCTCCAGGACGGAAACCCGAAGAATATGAATGCCAGGGTCATGGAGCTGCTGACCCCGATAGGGAAGGGGCAGAGGGGCCTGATCGTTTCCCCGCCCCGGGCCGGCAAGACCACCCTGCTCAAGACTATTGCCAAGTCAATCGAGAAGAACCATCCCGAGATATTCCTGATAGTATTGCTGGTGGCAGAAAGGCCGGAAGAAGTCACCGATTTCAAAAGAAGCGTTAACGGCGAGGTGGTGGCCTCGACCTTCGACGAGCCGCCAACCCGAAACGTCCAGGTGGCCAACATCGTCCTGGAAAAGGCCAAGAGGCTGGTCGAATTAAAGCGCGACGTGGTCATCCTGCTCGATTCCATCACCAGGCTGGCCAGGGCCCATAACGCCATTGTCCCGCCCTCGGGCAAGGTGCTTTCGGGCGGTATCGATGCCAATGCCCTGAACAAGCCCAAGAAATTCTTCGGCTCGGCCCGTAAGATCGAAGAAGGCGGCAGCCTGACCATAGTGGCCACGGCCCTGGTCGATACCGGAAGCCGCATGGATGATGTCATTTTCGAAGAGTTCAAGGGCACCGGCAACATGGAGATCAACCTTGACCGTCGCCTGGTCGACAAGAGAATCTTCCCGGCCATAGATATCAGCCGTTCCGGAACCAGAAAGGAAGAGCTGCTGATCGGAGACAAGGACCTGAACCGCGTCTGGATACTGCGCAAGATTCTCAGCCAGCTTAACGAAGTGGAGGCCATGGAACTGTTGCTGGAAAAACTCTCCAAGACCAAGACCAACAGCGACTTCCTGGATGCCATGAGCAAGGGCCTGTAACGGGCGTCTGGCAAGGGCTATTTTTTCCACAAACATCAATTTTACTCGAGAGAATCGCCCTGTCTTCTTATTTATGGTGCCGGACTCCGTTTTCTGGCCTCCGCCGGGTAATGATTCTGGCTACTTGTCCCGTGCTGCTTATAAAAATAAGCTTTTATTAGAAAAAATACCAGCACAGGTCTTCTTAATAGAATCTCTCCAGACTTAATTCATAGAAAATAAATAAATTAGAAGAAAGTGCCGCGTAACTAAAAGATTATAAATAAGATAGATGAAAGCCTGTTGGCTCTCGAAAGCCAATAAGACGGTACGCAAGTAACACGGTTCCGACTTCGAATCCGGCGCCAACTTTCAAGTTTTTTAGAAAAACGCACTTAATTATGATGGGATTTGATATGGCATATTCCGCGGAATTCGTCAGCAGGTGAGTCGGCCTGGGATATTATTAAGAACATGATCTGTCTAATTCTTGAGATAACGCGTCGGTCATGGGTCGTCAGTGGGGTTATAAGCTATTCAAGCTCAGATTTCCAGCCGAGGTCTTATTAAAAAAGCTATTAAAGCTAGGGGTTAACGGGATACCTTGAAATTGGCTTCTATATAAGAGTTAAATATCTCGGAGTCCAGGGAAACCCGGTGACTTGATAAAACAAAGGTTTCGGGACAGCGTGGCTAAATATCAACTTAAAGATCTTCGATGAAAATAATCCTAAAGGCCCAGGCTAATACAAAATTCAGACTTTTAATAACTGATTAAATTTTAAATAAAAGTCCGTTTATAAGGCAAGAAAATCGCTCTCATATGTTTAATTGGGAATAAGGAACTTTTCCACAGTTGACCAAAAGATGGGTAGAAGAGAAATTCACAATCTTAACAGGCGAGCAAATGATTGATTATAAAAGAGATAGAAAATAATGCTATATTGTGTCGCATAAGTTATATTATGTAAACTAACATATCGGGAACGGATAGGGATTATAGCGTAGCTTATTTATCTATCCTGGTTATCGTCAAGCTTGAGTTGCCCGGGATTGGCTTTGCCCCCCGACTCTTCTTTAAGTTGCCTGATAATCCCCTCAAGGATATTGATCAATTCCTGCCTGGTTACAACCTGTTTCTTAAATTCTATCCTGAGCCTGAAGCTCTTAGTGTCCTTGGGTACATAATTAAATACGAAAAATTTAGGCTTTTCCTTATCTTTTTCTTCTTTTTCTTTGAAAAGCTTGGTCAGGTCCCGGGTATCAGTCCTGGTGAGCCTATTTTGAATAATTCTCTCCACGACCTGGGACATGAGCGTTTCGGATTCGAGCTTGGCAATTTCAATTATGGTACTGCGGCTGGTTATGCCAGCCTTTTTGAGTTTTTCGCGGAGCTCAAACGGGATTCGACTAACCGAAATAATTTCAGTGATGGTAGACCTGGCTTTGCCAATCTTATCAGCCACTTCCTGATGGCTGTAGCCATAAAGATTCATCAGGGCCTTGAGGCCATCAGCTTCTTCAAAAATATCAAGATCCTTGCGCTGCAGATTCTCAATCAGGCTTATTTCCATGGCCTCCTGGTCATCAACTGTCATCTCAATGCAAGGGATTTCCTTTAAGCCCAGGTTTTTTGAGGCCACAAAGCGCCTTTCTCCGGCGATAATTTCAAACTTTTCACCCTTAGGCCTGACGATGATTGGCTCCAGGACACCCTTGGTCTTGATAGAATCCATCAATTCCTGGATATCTCCCAGCTCACTTCTTGGCTGCCTGGGATTGGGCTCTATTCTATCTAGAGGGATCATTCTAATCCTGGGAGCTGAGGTCTTTGAGGCAATCATCTCAACAAAGTGAGGATCATGCCTCATGATTAAATTGTCGGGAAGACCGGATTTTTTAGTTTTTGTTTGCACGTTCGATCAACTCCTCGGCCACAGATTTATATTGAATGGCCCCGATTGAATCCGGGGCAAAGGTAAAAATACTTTCTTTATAAGCCGGGCTTTCCTCCAGCTTGACGCTCTTGGAAATATAGGTCTTAAAAACCTTATCGCCAAATACTTCGATTATCCTGTCTACAACATCCTTAGAAATATTTGTTCTGCGATCATGGAGGGTGATGATAACTCCGATGATTTCAAGGTCCGGATTGGCAATTTTCTTGACTTTATCTATCGTTTCCAGCAGGTCATCAGTCCCCTCAAGGCACAAATAAGATGATTGAATTGGAATAAGGATGTGACTGGCCGCTACCAGGGCATTAAGGGTTATGAGGCCGAGCGTGGGCGGAGTATCTATGAAGATATAACCATAGTGGTCCCGGACCGTATTGAGGGCATCTCTGAGCCGATAGTGCCCATCGAATTCCCCGATGAGAGCAGGTTCCAGCTTGGCCATGGATATCCTACTTATGGCCACGTCGAGTCCTGGTATTGTGGACTTTACGATTACATCAGATATCTTCGTGTTCTTATCCATTAAAACATCAAACAGCGACCTGGGAATCTCATGGGGGTTATTTACTATTGATATAGTGCTGTGGGCCTGCGGGTCCATATCCACCAGCAGAACACGATGTCCCATTAAGGCCAGGGCGGCAGAAACATTAACGCAGGTAGTGGTCTTCCCCACTCCGCCTTTTTGATTGGTTACAGCGATTATCAAGCTAATCCTCCGGCTTATAGCTTTAATAAAAATATACAAAAAAGTAATTGTAAATACAAGATAAATTTTTTAAAAATTTATAACCTGTCGGCAGGCCGACATATCTATAAGTTATTGATAATAAATAATATATAAAATTTTCGAATTTTCAGTTATCCAGGCTTAGTAATTCCGGTTTTTTTAACGTTGTGAGTTTGTTTGATTCGAGGAAGCGGTTAAATGCATCCAGCTCGTTTTTAATAAATTCATTTAATTTCTGGATTGAATCACGGACCATGAGGTTGACTTCTTCTGCCTGCTTTAATTCAGTGGTCGTTGGCGCTGATGGATAACCGGCAATTCCCTGAATCAATGTTATCAGTTTAATATTTATCGGGCCCCGGAGGAATTTCTGGTAAGGAATGGAAAGCCCGACCAGTGTCCCTTCAGTCTGGAAAATTTCGGATACAGCATTGAATGAGTCCATGAACTTCCTGTATTGATCCTGTGCTTGCTTTCTGACAACCTCGTCCTTAATAGAGGCAATTTCACTTGCAGTCTTTTCCAGATCCCTGGAAATGTTTCTGGCCGCGGCCGTGGCCCTGGCATAAAGGTTATTGGTCTTGGACAGCTCGGCGACCACCTGGTACTGCCTTTGAAGTTCTGTCGGGTTAAGCTCAAACCTCGGGTCCGGAAGAACCTTCAGCCGGGACTTATGCTCTTTATCCCCTATTTTTATAAGAACATCGTATTCTCCAGGGGCTATGTTACACATAACGCTCATGATACCAGCCATCTGGGGCCTCTCACCACCGGCAGTTTTGGGTACAAACTGCAGGTTCCAGTAAGTCCGGTTCAGCCCGGCTTTCTTCTGGAGAGGCAGCTCTATTATTTGTTCTTGATCGCCGGAGCGAATGCTGATTCTGAAATCGCCACTTAAGTCGGTCCGGACAAAGTAGGTCAGGCCTATCCCGGCCGCCGGATTGCTCCCCCTGAAACCGAAGGTTGAATAGATATCACCGCGGCTTGAATTAAAGAACAGGTAGGCCGGCCTGGGCTTGAAAAGGTAGAAATCCGAATTATAGGCTTCCTGGCTGAATTGGCTCAAGTAACAGATATCATCCAGGATCCAGATTCCTCGACCATGGGTTCCTATGATCAGGTCATTTTCCCTGGGATGAATGGCTATATCATGTACGGCAACAGTGGGTAAATTTGAACCATGAATTTTTATCCAACTTAACCCAGAGTTATAAGATACATAAATTCCGAATTCTGTTCCAACAAACAGTAAATTCCTGTTTTCTGGGTGCTCTCTGACCACGTGCACCCATCCAAAATCCGGCAGGTTGGAACGCAAGGATTTCCAGGTCTTTCCGAAATCAGTTGTTTTATAAATATAAGGGGAATAATCATCACTGCGGTGGTTGTCGAAGGAAACGTAGGCTGTCCCCGCCTCAAAATGAGAAGCCTCCACCCTGGAACACCAGGAATTCTTCGGAAGCCCTGGTATATTTCTGACAACATTGGCCCAGGTCTGACCGCCATCCCGGGAAACCTGCAAATTGCCATCGTCCGTTCCGCACCACAGCACCCCGGCCTGGACTGGCGATTCGGCTATGGCGGTGATGGTGCAATGAACCTCGGCCCCGCTGTTTTCGACGGTTATGGGGCCCACGCCGTCAACCTGCTTGGTCGGGTCGTTGGTAGTCAGGTCCGGGCTGATCTTTTCCCAGGTATAGCCTCCGTCTTTTGACTTGAACAGGAAGTTTCCGGCGCAATAAATCGTATTATTGTCGTGGGGCGAGATCATTATCGGTGCATTCCAGTTGAACCGGTAAGGGGGCTCATTCAGCGAGGCTTCAGGCCTGACGCCCTTGCCCAGGCCGTGCCTGAGGTCTTTCCTGACAAGACCGTTATTCTGAGAGTTACAATAGACGACAAAGCTATTTTTTGGGTCCGGCCTGACAAAAAAACCGTCTCCCCCGTTGATGAATTCCCAGTGTTCGTTGAGGATTCCCCGGGGGTCCAGCGAATGGGAGGGGCCGCCCCAGCAGCCGTTGTCCTGGAGCCCGCAATAGACCCTGTAGGGCAGGCTGTAATCGAAGCCCACCTGGTAGACCTCGGCGGCATCGATGCTGGTTACCGGAAGCCAGGTTTTACCGCCGTCGTAGGTAATATCGATTCCACCGTCATTGCCATCTATAAGGTGCAGCGGGTTGGCCGGGTCAATCCACAGGGCATGGTGGTCGGGGTGAGTTCCCTGCCCTATCGCCCGGAATTTCTGGCCCATGTCGTTGGAAACGTAAAGCCCTGTTGACTGGACATAGACGGTCCGGTCATCGTTCGGGTCCACATAGATATGGCTGTAATAAAAAGGTCGGTTGTTTACGTTTTTATAGGTCTTGGCGTCGCAGGTTCTTTTCCAGGTCTGGCCGTAATCTTCAGAGCGCCAGATGCCCGGGTCCTGGTGTTCAATCAGGGCATAGACCACTCCCGGCCTGTTTCTGGCCACGGCCAGCCCTATCCGCCCCATTATTCCTTCCGGCAGGTCTTGCTTAAGCCTGGTCCAGGTCAGGCCACCGTCTGTTGATCTATAAATGCCACTGCCCGGGCCGCCGCTGACCATTCGGTATGGCCACCGGCGGTGCTCGTAGGCGGCCGCATAGAGAACCTGGGAATTTTCAGGGTCCATTTCTAAGTCGCTAAACCCTGTATTTTCATTAACATACAGAATTTTCTTCCAGCTCTCTCCACCGTCTATAGTCTTGTAGATTCCCCGCTCAGAGTTGGGCCCCCAGAGGTGGCCCATGGCCGCCACGTAAACGATGTTGGGGTCGCCCCGGCTGATGATAATCCGGCTGATGTGCCTGGTGTCCTTGAGCCCCATGTTCTTCCAGGTCTTACCACCATCGGTTGACCTGTAAACCCCGTCTCCAAGGGTGACCGAATTCCGGCTGGTGCTTTCCCCGGTTCCCACCCAGACCACCTCCGGCGCGGACTGGGCCACGGCCACCGCTCCCACCGAAACCGTGGCTTCACGCTGGAAGACCGGGACCCAGCTAAAACCGTTATTTTCCGACTTCCAGAGGCCGCTGGGACCGACGGCCGCGTAGATGATCCAGGGCTTTTTTCCCACCACGTCAAGGTCCACCGTCCGTCCTCCGGGCACAGCCGGGCCGATGTTTCTCCAGGTGATAAATTTGTTCAGGTAGTCGGCTATCTGGGTCGGTTGCTGCGAATAGGCCGGAAACTGCCAATGGAATATGAATAGAAAAAGGCAGGAAACAATCACCCAGACCGAGGCGATTCTTATCCGCCGGAATAGAAAGTCTGAATTTTTATGCGGGCTGAACATGCGGACCTCCAATTTTTGATTTACTTCAATTCGATGTCCATTATAAGATAATAAGCTCGGGCAATGAAAATAGATTGAAATTATTTTTATTTCCGGATGGCCTGGAATTTTTTGAAGTTAAGTCCGTCAGAACCAGGTGAGTTTTTATCCGTATAATTAATCTAACCGGAAATAAGAAGGAGGACTGATGTCCAGGTTAAAAATCCCGTTGCTTCTGGTAATGACTGGTTTCTTGATCTTAATGGCCACTCCCCTGCTGGCCGGCCAGGCGGAAACGAAGTTTAACTCGCCGGCCGAGGTGGTGGCTGGCCTTAAAAGCCTGGCCGGCAAATACCCTGAAATCTGCCGGTTAAGCACCATCGGCAAATCATACGGTGGCCAGGATATCCAGGTCCTGGAAATTGCCGCCCGGAAAACTAAACCCGGGCCAGAGGCCAGGCCGGCAGTGCTGGTGGTGGCCAATTCGGAAGGGGTGCACCTCCCGGGAACCGAGGCCGCCCTGCGGCTGGCCGAAGACCTTCTCACCGCCTATGGCCAGGATAAGGCCTGGACGGATTTTCTTAACCGGAACACCGTCTATGTGATTCCCGTCTTAAACCCGGAAGCAGCCGGGGCTTATTTCTCAAAACCCCTTCAGGAAAGGACTTTTAACAGCCGTCCAGTAGATGAGGACAACGACGGGCTGGTCGACGAGGACGGTCCGGAGGACCTCAACGGCGATGGCCTGATCACGATGATGAGGGTCAAATCTCCGGAGGGACGCTGGATAATCGACCCCAGGGAGCCGAGGTTAATGAGGCTGGCTGACCCGAAAAAAGGGGAAAAGGGTGAATACCAGGTCTACACCGAAGGCCTGGACAACGACGGCGATGGCCAGATAAACGAGGATGGCCCCGGAGGGGTCGAGCTCAACCGCAATTTTCCCCATGACTTTGAGTACTTCCAGAAACGGGCCGGTCTTTACCCGGTGTCGGAGCCTGAAACCGAAGCCCTGTTAAGGTTCATTTTTGACCACAATAACATAGCCATGGTGATCAATTTTTCGACCGAGAATAACCTGTTGAACATGCAGCAGACCGGGCAGGCCAGGGTTGGCGCTGACCGGGTGCGGGTTCCCCGCCAGTTCGCCGGATTTCTCGGGCTGGACCCTGATACTGAATATACGCTGAAGGAAATAGTGGATGTCCTGAAGAGCTCCGGGTTCGGTGGCGGCATGGAAATAGACGAAAGCCTGGTGGCCACCTTCCTGGGGCTGGGCCCGGCCATGAACCTCGACCGCTCGGACCAGGCCATATACGAAGAGCTCCAGAAGGATTACAAGGGCGGGCTGAAAGAAATTGGCCTTGATTACCTGGAAAAGAGAGCCAGGGGTGTGGGCAAGGGCTCCTTCCCGGCTTTTTGCTATTACCAGTACGGCGTGCCCGTCTTTTCCTTTGACCTGTGGCAGGTACCGGAACCCAAAAAAGAAGAAAAAAAGGACGAGCTGACTGCCGACCGCCTCAAGTCCATGTCGTCAGAAGAATTCCTGGCCCTGGGTGAAGAAAAAATTGCTGCCTTCCTGAAAGAGCGCGGCGCTCCGCCCAACTTCAACGCGGCCATGCTCATCAAGATGGTTCAGTCGGGCCAGGTCACCCCGGCCAGGATGGCCGAGATGATGGAAAAAATGCCCAGGGCAGCCGGGGCCGGAGTAGCCGGGGCCGAAGAAAATCCAGAAGCCTACCTCCTCGCCTATTCTGATAACGTCTTAAAAGGCGCGGGCTTCGTTAACTGGAAGCCATTTAAGCACCCCGACCTGGGCCAGGTGGAAATCGGCGGATTTGTTCCTTTCCTGAAATACACGCCGCCGGCTGACCAGCTTCAGGCTACTATCAAGTATCATGTTCAGTACAGCCGAAAACTCATGATGAAATTGCCAAGCGTGTCTATCAAGGAAACGAAAGTTGAAAAACTCGGCACGGACCTCTACCGGTTGACTGTTTTCCTGCAGAACGAAGGGCTTCTGCCCACTTCCTTTGCCCAGGGCCGAAGGGCCCTGACCTCCTACCCCATCAGGGTCAGCCTCAAGCTGGAAGGAAAGCAGAAGCTCTTTGCCGGTCGCCCGGTGGAACAGGTGCCGTTCCTGCAGGCCGGCGAGGTCAGGAAGCTGGAATGGACGGTCCAGGCCAAAAAAGGCTCCAGCCTCGGTCTCAGGGTCTGGAGCAACCGGGTATCGCCCGTCGAAACAATGGTCAAGGTGGATTAGGAGAACAACCATGAACCGAACCCTAAGAATCGCTTTACTTATAGCTTTAATGATCACGCTGTCGGGTCTAAACCAGGTCGATTCAGCCCAGGGTGCCAGGTTGAGGCCCGAGGTCAGGCTCAGCTTTGACCATTTTTATGACCAGGCCGAGCTGACCGCTGCCCTTAAAGAATTGCAGACAGCCTATCCCGACCTGATGAAGCTGGAATCTATCGGCAAGTCCTACCAGGGCCGCGATATCTGGGCGGTCATCATCAATAATCCGGCTACCGGACCGGCCGAGCGGAAGCCGGGTTTTTATATTGACGGTAACATCCACGGCAACGAAATCCAGGGGGCAGAAGTGGCCCTGTACACCATCTATTATCTCCTGAAGAATTCCGGGAAGCTGGAGTTCGTGGACCGGTTGCTGCGGGACAGGGCCTTTTACATCGTGCCCACCATGAACCCCGACAGCCGCGATTATTTCCTCCACCTGGCCAGCGACTCCAACGCCCCGCGCTCGGGGCTTGTCCCCTATGACGACGACCGCGACGGCCTGCTGGACGAGGATGGCCCTGATGACCTGGACGGCGACGGCTCGATAACCTACATGCGAAAGCGGGACCCGAAGGGAAATTACAAGGCCAGCCCGGACAATCCCCTGGTCATGGTCCCCTGCCGTCCCGGGGAAAAGGGGGAATTCATCATGCTGGGCTCGGAAGGCCTGGACAACGACGGCGATGGCCTGGTCAATGAAGACGGGCCCGGCGGCTACGACATGAACCGCAACTTCGGTTACAACTGGCAGCCCAATTACGTCCAGCGCGGAGCCGGCCCGTATCCTTTCTGCTGGCCGGAGACCAGGGCGGTCAGGGATTTCCTCCTGGCCCATCCCAATATCATGGGCGCCCAGTCTTTCCACAATTACGGCGGGATGATTCTGCGCGGGCCCGGGGCCAAGAACCTGGGCGAAACTCCTCCCCAGGACCGCCAGGTCTACGATTACATCGGAAAACAGGGCGAAAAGATTCTTCCCGCCTACCGCTACATAGTCATCTACAAGGACATGTACACCGTCTACGGCGGAACGATTGATTTCACCTATAACCTGCTCGGCATCTTTACCTTTTCCAACGAGCTGGATTTTGACCAGTACGCGGGAACCCAGCCGGCGTCACAGAGAGGCGGCGGCGAAGAGGAAGACGAGGAGGTCAGGGGCCGGATGTTCCGGGCCGGGGCCGGCCTGGAGGAAATCGTCTACCACCAGCTGGTGCTGATGGGCGAACAGCTGGTGGAGTGGAAGCCTTATAAGCATCCGCTCTACGGCGAGATTGAAATTGGCGGAGTTAAAAAGATGGGACGACGGGTGCCGGCCCTGTTCAAGCTGGCCGAAACCTGCCACCGCAACGCGGCTTTCTGCCTGTATCATGCCGACCAGCTGCCGAGACTCAGGGTGGAAAATGTTAGCCTCAAAAAGCTGGAAAACGGGCAGTACCAGGTGGACGTCAGGATAACCAACGACCGGGTAACTCCCTCTATTTCGAGCCAGGCGGTTATGAGGAAGCTCCACCGGCCGGATCTGCTGAAAGTTGAGGGTAAGGCCAGGCTGGTCTCGGCCGGGATTCTGACCGACCGTTTCCGTGAGCTGGCCGAACCGGTTAAGCTCCGGAAAAATTATCTCCAGGTAGAAAATGGCATCCCCGGCTTCGGCTACGTGGACTTCAGGCTGCTCTTCGAAGGCTCGGGAGAAGTTAATCTAATTTATGATTCTCTCAAGGGCGGCTACCTGGAACAAAAAATAAACCTGAAATAAGCCGTTGTCCGAACAAGAAGGCCTGGGATCAACCTGGCCATCTTTGCCGCCTGCGGAAAGACGGACTGCTGGGGTGTAACTCTGCTGACTGCTTCTGGATTTGCGCCGGGGTTTGTTATTCTTGTTTCAAGTCAGAAGGTCAGATTCATCTTCAGTTCAGAAAGCGTTATTTTGGCCGCGGCCCGGGGACTGAGATCCGCTCTCTATCTCTGGACCTGGCTGTAGTCTGGCCTGCCTGGAAACTCTTCCTGGCCTTCGGGAAAAGGCCTGGAATGTCGACGAGGCAAGAACCCCGTATATTTACTCGCCGCCGATCTGGAGAGATTTAATCCTCAGGGTGGGAGCGGTCCGGCCGCGGTTGAGATCCAGGTCATCGCCCAGCATGTCTATTCCGTTCAAAATTTCCTCGGCCGTGCCGGCGATGGTGATGCCTTTTACAGGGAAGGCTATTTTCCCGTTTTCTATCCACAGGCCAGAGGCCCCGCCGCTGAAGTTACCGTTGACCGGGTTTATCCCGTAGCCGGTTACTTCCTTGACCAGCACTCCCCTATCGGTGGCAGCGATTATTTCCTTGGGTTTCGTCTTTCCGGCCGCGATGTAGAAGTTGTGGGGTCCTATGCCGGGCAGGCTGTCAAACCCGCCCCGGCTGGCGTTTCCGGTGCTCTTGACCCCGGCTCTTCTGGCGGCATAGGTGTTGTAGAGAAATCCTTTAAGGATCCCGCCTTCCACCACCGGGCGCTTCTGGGTGGGCACGCCCTCCCCGTCGAAGGGGGCGCTGGCCAGCCCCTTTTCCAGGGTGCCGTCGTCAATGATGGTGATGAGCTCGGAAGCGATTTTCTGGCCGAGCTTTTTCCCCAGGAAGCTGGCTCCCTGCAGCACCCGCTCGCCGTTTATGGCCTGGATGATTCCACTAAGGATGGCGTAGGCCACGTCCGGGTCAAGAATGACCGCGGCCCGCTGGGTTTTTACCGGCCGGGGGTCGAGCATCTCCAGGGCCAGGTTCGCAGCCCGGGCAGCCACTTCGGCCGCCGGCTTGAGGTCGGCAAAGAAACGGCGCTGGCAGGACTCAGAGCCGCTGGATTTCTGGTCGCCCTTTTCGGCAATCACTCCCACCCCGAAGCCACAGGCACTGGACTTATAGCTTTTGACCAGCCCGAGGGAGTTAGCCAGGACGATTTCGCCCTCGCTTTCCCCGTACCTGGCTCCCTCACTCCTGGTAATTCCCTTGACCTTCAGGGCCAGGCTTTCCACCTCCCGGGCCAGGGCAATTTTCCTGTCCATGGCCACCTGGCTCAGCCCGGGGTCGTACAGTCCCCTGACCTCGGTCACACCCGGCTCGTCGGGCAGGACGTTATTTTCATCCGCGGTCAGAATCCTGGCGAAATCCAGGGCCCGCCTGACCGTTTCTTCCAGGCTCTCCGGCCGGAAGTCGTTGACGTAGGCAAAGCCCAGCTTGTGGCCGCTGATGACCCGGAGGCCCAGGCCGTAGCTGCTGGCTTCCTGGATGCTCTCGACCTTTCCATTCCTGACCTCAAGGCTGAGTTCGCGGCCACTGGCCAGGTAGGCTTCGGCCTGGTCGGCTCCCTTCTGTTTGCAAATTTTTATAACCTGTTCGGCAATTGCTCTGTAATCCATTTTTTCCTCCCTTAAGCTCTCTGCCTGGTTCCGCCAACGGTGATGCCCCTGATCCTGACCGTCGGCTGCCCGGCTGTAACCTCGGCCGATTGACCCTTGCCGCAGATACCGGGTCCGAAATCAAGGTCATTGCCCACCGCGTCTATCTTGGTAATGATATCCAGGCAGCTCCCGATGAGGGTGGCTCCCCTGACCGGCACGGTCTTCTTGCCGTCTTCGATGAGGTAGGCTTCCCGGCAGGTGAAGTTAAAAACACCGGTGGTCGGGTTGACACTGCCCCCGCTCAGGCTCTGAACGTAAAGGCCCGATTTAGTCGAGGCCACTATGTCTTCTGGCTTGTCTTTTCCCTTCTCGATGTAGGTATTGGTCATGCGGGGTATGGGGTAGTAGCGGAAGCTCTCCCGGCGGCCGTTTCCGGTTCTCTCCATTTTAAGCTGCTTGGCCGACAGGACATCAGTCATGTACTTGACCAGGACACCATTTTCTATCAGGACGTTCTTTTTCATCTGGGTGCCCTCGTCGTCAAAGTCCGTTGTCCCGCGGTAGTTTGGCAGGCTCCCGTCGTCGACCATGGTAAAGATATCGGCGGCCACCTTCTGCCCGAGCTTGCCGACAAAGGCCCCGGTTTCCCTGGATATGTTATCGGCTTCGAGCGGGTGCCCGACGGCTTCATGGACCAGCACCCCGCCCCAGCCGTTCTGGATGACCACGTCCATCTTGCCGGCGGGGGCTTCCCGAGCTTCCAGCATAGTCACCGATTCCCGGGCCGCTTCCCGGGCTGCTTTTTCCGGCGGCAGCTCGTCGAACATCTCCAGGCCGGCGTGCCGGCTGAGCCTCTCCCGGCCCATGTGAGAGGTGTTATTGCCGGCGGCCAGGGTCTGGACGATGAAGAAAATAAGCGGCAGGCTGCTTCTGAGCAACACCCCTTCGGAAGTGGCTATTATTCGGTCCCTGATTTCGTCGTAGTAATCTATGCTGGCCATCTTGATGCGCTGGTCGTAGCCCAGGGCCGCCTCGTGGGCCCTTTTCATGATTTCCATTCTTTTGGCGTCAGCCACCTCCTGCAGTGGAATCTTGACCTTGATGTAGGATGGTCTCTTTTGCTCCTTGAGGGCCACCGGCTGGGTTTTCTTTCCCGAAGTGGCGATAAACGAAGCGACCTCGGCCGCCCTCAGAATTTTTTCTTCGGTCAGCTCGTCGGTGTAGGCGTAGCCGGTCTTATCTCCGTCGATCACCCTGACCCCGGCCCCCCGGATCAGGCCAAAGACCGCGCTCTTGAACCTGCCTTCCTCCAGCAGGATGCTCCTGGTCACCCGGTTTTCCACGTAAACATCGGCAAAATCGCCGCCCCGTTTCAGGGCCGCGGCCAGGGCTTTTTTCAGAAGCTCGTCTGGTAACTGGAGTTTCTGTCCTTCCCCGGCCAGCAGCGACCTGACCAGGGCCGGGGTGGCAGCCAGGGCCAGTCCCCCCTGAAGACCGAGGCTCAGAAACTTCCGCCTGTTGATGGGTTTGAGCCCGGGAAAAACATCTTTCATGACGCTCTCCTTAAATCACGATTCGGGTTGGTCTGAATCTATTCAGAAATTTTCAGGCCATATTTTCCTGTCCCAGTTGTTTTAGCTTATCTGACCGACCGGGGTCAAGCTCTTTATTATGGATTAGAGTTTCTTCAAAACGTTGACGGACCTGGTTAACATCTGCTAAAAGCAAATAAACAGCCTGACAATTTCCCTGTTTAACGGGGTCGGGCAATTTAATACAATTATCTCGAAGGTTAACCGGGAGAGATCAAAAGAAATAATGAACAAGGTAAAATTAAAATTTTTAGCCGGCGCAAAAATCATAAAGGCTGAGGCCAGCCGGGGCCAGACTCTTTCCCGGGTCCTGTTCCGGGCTGGCCTGCCCATAAAGCTCTATTGCCAGGGGCGGGGAATCTGCGGCCGGTGCTTGGTTGAAATTAAAAGCGGACGACTGCCCGAAGAGACTGAAGCCGAAAAAAAATTGAGGCTCGAGCGAAGGTTTCCGCCGTGCTTCCGCCTGGCCTGCCAGCTCCGCCTCCACCAGCCCCTGACCGTTAGAATTCCGGATGACCTTCTCCTGCTGCCGGAGATAAAGAGCCTGGCCGGGAGATTTATCGGCAAAGATCAGACATGGCTACGGGATTATAACCCGCTCGTAAAAAAGTATGTTCTGCAGCTCTCAAGAGAAGATCTATCCGAAGAAGAACGGCTGGTGTCGGCCATCAAGTCCGGTCTGGGCCTGAAGCAGCTGGCATTAACTCCAGATGCGGAGCATAAACCAAAAAGCGTGGGCGCCTCGCGGCGCCAGTTCACGGCCGTGATCTATGATGACAGGTTGCTGCTGCACCTGGAGGGCGGCCGTACCGATGATAGAATCTTAGGTCTGGCCCTGGACCTGGGAACCACCACCGTCTCGGCCAGACTTCTTGACCTGGTGCAGGGAAAACCCCTGGCTTCGGCCAGCGTGGCCAACCCACAGGCAGCCTTTGGGGCTGACCTTATTTCCAGGATTGCTTTCGCTATCGAAAGGCCCGGTAACCTGAAGAGGCTCCGGCGGGCCGCCCTTAAATCAATTGCGCAACTGACGGAAGTCCTGGCCCGGGAAGCCGGGGTCAAAACAAGATGGGTTTATGCCGTCTGCCTGGCCGGCAATGCAGTCATGAACCACATATTCCTTAACCAGCCGGTTGACTCCCTGGGGCGAGCACCCTTCAGGCCGGCCTTCTTATCCCATGAGCCGGTCCCGGCTTCAGAAATCGGGCTCAGACTTAATCCGCAGGCCATGGTCTTTACCAGTCCCAACCTCGGAGGTTTTGTCGGCGGCGATATTTCATCCGGCCTGCTTTATACCGGGCTGCCCGACAAACCCGGAAACTATCTCTACGTGGACCTTGGCACCAACGGAGAAATTGCCCTTAAAAAGGGTAAGAAGATTTTGGTTGCTTCCACCGCGGCCGGCCCGGCCTTTGAGGGCAGCGGAATTTCCTGCGGACAACCGGCCCTGCCCGGGGCCATTGAATACGTGAAGTGGTCTGAGGGCAGGTTTAAGTACCGGACGATTGGCCGGAAAAAACTGTCAGGACTGTGCGGCTCGGGCCTGCTCAGTGTCCTGGCCGAATCGCTGCGGGCCGGCTGGTTACTGCCTTCGGGAAGGATTACCACAGGTCGCTCGGAAATACCGGTGGCTCCGGGTCTTACCCTGAGCCAGCTCGATATAAGAAAGTTGCAGCTGGCCCTGGCTGCCATTAAGAGCGGAACGCGGCTCCTGCTGGGCACGGCCGGGCTGGACTGGACCGAACTGGACGGGCTTTACCTGGCCGGAGTCTTTGGCAGCTCGGTTGACCCGGCCCAGTGTATTGCCGTTGGACTTCTCCCTCCCCTGCCCCGCCGGAAAATTATTTTTACCGGCAATGCTTCCCTGGCCGGGGCAGAGATGCTGTTGCTCAGCGGCGAAGCCAGGAAGTCAGCGGCCAGGCTTCCGCTTAAGGTTCAACATGTTTCCCTGGCCGAACAGGAAAATTTTCAGGGCGAATTCTTAAAGGCCTTGAGCCTTGGCCGTCGCTACTGGAGGAAAAACGATGTTTGACATAAAGAGGTTAACGGAAAAACAGGTTTTTCTCCTCGACGGGGCCATGGGCACCGAGCTGTTTCGGGCCGGGTTGCCTCCCGGGCATTGTCCCGAAGCCTGGAACGAAGAAAGGCCGGAAGCGGTGGCCGGGATTCACCGTTCTTATTATGAAGCCGGCTCGCTGGCCGTCCTGACCAATTCCTTCGGCGGCAATGCTCTCAAGCTGGCCGGTTATGGGCTGGAGAGCAGGACCTTTGACCTTAACTTTAAGGCGGCTCAACTGGCCCGGAGCGTCTGTCCCGAAGGCCGCTATGTCGGGGGAAGCATCGGGCCAACGGGGAAGTTCTTAAAGCCGGTGGGAGACCTGACCGAAGACCAGCTGCTTGAAGCTTTCCGCCCCCAGGTCGGGGGCCTGGCCGCCGGCGGCGTCGATTTTCTCCTGATAGAAACTCAATACGACCTCAAAGAGGCCATTCTGGCTTTAAGGGCAGCCAGAGAGACCTGTTCCCTGCCGGTCATTCTGACCATGACCTTTAACCTTACCAGGCGCGGCTACTATACCCTCATGGGAGTGTCACCCGAGGCCTTTGTCAGGGCCATGGAAGAAAATACGGTGGAAGCTTTCGGAGCCAATTGCACCCTGTCCCCGGCCGACATGATCGGTCTGATAAGAATAATGCGCTCTCTGAGCGATGGCCCGCTGATCGCCCAGGCCAATGCCGGCCAGCCTCGGGTCGGTCCCGATGGTTCCACCTTTTACGAGCTGGGCCCGGGTGAATATGCCGGCTACATTCCGGAGTTGGTTGAAGCCGGGGCCCGGGTCATCGGCGGTTGCTGCGGAACCTCTCCGGAATACATAAAAAAAATTGCTGAAAAAATAAGTGCCTTTTTTGATAAAATCGACTGAACAGCATTGGCGAAGGAGAGAGAGATGAAACCAGAACCGAACAACCATCTTCAAGCCTTGAGCCAGGCCATAGTCCAGGGCCTGGTGGATGAGGCCGGCCCTCTGGCCGAAAAAGCCCTGGCCGCCGGACTCCCGCCGCTTCAGGTGATCGAGCAGGCCTGCGTTCCGGCCATCGAGGAAGTGGGACGCCTCTGGGAAGCCGGCGATTATTTCCTGCCGGAACTCATCGCCGGGGCCGAGGCCATGAAAGCGGCCATGACCGTGCTCCAGGAAGCCCTGAAATCTTCCGGGCAAAGCCTGAAGTCGGCCGGTCGGGTGGTCATCGGCACTGTTGAAGGTGACATCCACGACATCGGTAAAAACCTGGTGGCCTCCATGCTGCGGGCCTCGGGTTTTGAGGTCATCGACCTGGGAGCCGATGTCAAGGTGGAAAGGTTCGTGGAAACGGCCGAACGGGAGAAGGCTGATATCATTGCCCTGTCGGCCCTGCTGACCACCACCATGCTCAACCAGAAAAGGGTGGTGGAACTGCTGGTCAGCCTGGGTCTCAAGGATAAGTTCAAGGTGATGGTCGGCGGAGCTCCGGTTACCGAAAAGTTTGCCCGGGAAATCGGGGCGGATGGTTACGGGGAAAGCGCCGTCCAGGCGGTCTCCGTGGCCCGGAATCTGCTGGCCGGCCGGGGAGGCAACCATGACTGAAGAAGTCTTCAGACCTCAGGTCAGGTTCTTGAGCCAGCAGGCCGTGGAACAGATTATTGAGGAATCTTTTGAGCTGCTGGAAAAAGTGGGCCTGTTTATCGAAAACGAGGAAGCCCTGAAGCTCCTGGAGGATGCCGGCCAGAAAATGGACCGGGCAAAAAACCGGGTCTTTATCGAAAGGGGGCTGGTGGAGAAATGCCTGAAGACCTGCCCGCCAGAAATCAGGCTCTATGACCTGAAGGGTAGCCGGGAATACCTGGTGGGCCGGGACGAAGTTCACTTTGACCCCGGTTCGGCTGCCATCAAGATCCTGGATTCGATAACCCTGAAGGAACGAGAAGCCGGGACCTCCGACCTGGTTACCCTGTATAAACTGGTTGAAACGCTGGAAAACCTGGATTTCCAGAGCACGGCCCTGGTCAGTGCCGACGTTCCAAAAGAAATGGCCGATATCTACCGGCTGTACCTGGGGCTGCTCTTTTCGCGCAAGCCTTTCGTCACCGGGATTTTCCGGGTGGAAAGCCTTAAGCCGATGCTGGACCTGCTGCTGGCGGTGCGCGGGGGCGAAAAGACCCTGGCCGAAAGGCCCCTGGCCATATTCGATGCCTGTCCCTCCCCTCCCCTTAAATGGAGCCGGCTGACCGCCCAGAGCCTAATTGACTGCAGCCGCCTGGGGGTGCCTTCTGAACTAATACCCATGGGCCTGACCGGAGCCACCTCTCCGGTGACCCTGGCCGGAACCCTGGTCCAGCAGCTGGCCGAAAGTTTCGGCGGGCTGGTCATCTGCCAGCTAACCAGGCCCGGGGCCCCGGTAATCTTCGGCGGGTCTCCGGCCGGGTTCGACATGAGGAAAGGCACCACTCCCATGGGCGCCCCGGAGACCATGATGATCGATTGCGCCTTTGCCCAGGTGGCCAAGCATTTGAACCTGCCCACCCACGCCTACATGGGACTGAGCGATTCCAAGCTGGTCGATGCCCAGGCCGGGCTGGAAACGGCCATGGGAGCCACCCTGGCCGCCCTGGCCGGAATAAATGTTGTTTCCGGCGCCGGCATGCTCAATTTTGAGAGCACTCAGAGCCTGGAAAAGCTGGTCATCGATAACGATATCTGCGGCCAGGCCCTGAGGCTGGTCCGTGGCATAGCCCTGAGGGAAAGACCGCTGGCCCTGCACCTGTTCTCGGAGCTTGGCCAGGATTTTAATTTCCTGGTTCTCGCCCATACCAGGAAGTGGTACCGGCAGGAGCATTATTTTTCTTCGGTCCTGGACCGCGATGTCTATGATACCTGGACGGCCCTGGGCCGGCTAGATATCTTTCAGAGGGCCGGCAAGGAAATTTCCAGGAGGTTATCCCTGTACCAGAGGCCCGAGCTCTGCCTGGAAAAGTCAGGAGAGATTCGTAAAATCATGAAGTCTTATGCCGCTTCCTGCGGCCTGGAGAAGCTGCCAGAAGTGCCGGGACTTAAGGAATGAGTCAACTCCCGTAGCTGCTTTCTCGGTGGCCAGACTTCCCGGTCTTAATGCGTGACGGCTGGGAATCTGGAAGAAAAAAATTTAACTGTTTGAACAGAGTTTTTTTAGGTGGCTGTAAAGAAAGGTCGGCCAAGAATCGCGGTTGGGGTAACCGGATATCCTATCAAAGAAATTTTATCGCCGTCTCTTGAGACCAGATGCTCAAGCCACAACAGAATTTGCCCTCGGTCGGCGGGTTTATGAAATTTTCCGTCCGGCGACTCTAATCCAGCCGGTATTCGCCCAGGTAATCGGGAATTACCACCGGCCAGCCGGTCTGTTCGCTTATTTCTCCCCCAAAATGCTGGATGGCTTCTTTTTCACCATGTATCAGAAAAATGGTTCGGGGCGGCTGGCGGAGCGACTTGAGCCATTTCCAGAGCTGGGCCCGGTCGGCGTGAGCCGAGAAACCCTGAATCTGGTCGATGGTGGCCCGGACCTGGTACATCTGTCCATAAATACGCACCGGCG
>JABLWX010000005.1 GCA_013178315.1 Candidatus Aminicenantota bacterium | reverse complement strand
CCTCCAGGTTCTTCCGGATATGGTCTCTGGGTGGCCGGCTGGCAGCATAGCCCAGTGAGATGATGGCCACCGGGCGGTATCTTCTCGGGATTTTCAGGACTTTCCTGACTCCTTTGAGGCTGAACCAGCCAATCCAGCAGGTGCTGAGCCCCAGCTCCTCGGCTTTCAGAACGAAATGCTCGCCGGCTATCCCCATGTCCAGCAGGTAGAACTGCGTCCCCTGCACCACCCGGGCCAGCCGGTTGGCCACGAAATCCATTTCGGCCAGCAGCAGAACCAGCACCGGGGCCTGGGCTGCGAACTTACAGGAGGAATAGATACCGGTAAAAGCTTTTTCGGCCACCTGGTTTTTAAGCCCGGGCTCATCTATCACCAGGAAGCGCCAGGGCTGGGCATTGTGAGCCGACGGGGCCAGCCGGGCTGCTTCCAGGCAGGCCAGGATTTTTTCCCGCTCGACCGGTTGTGGAGTATAGCGGCGGATGCTGCGGCGGTGTCCTATGATTTCATCCAGGGTCATCCGGTTTTCTCCTTTTCTTGCCGTTAATACAGAAACTTATTTTACCAGAAAAAACTCCGGCTCCAACTCAGCTCATCTGGCCCAGTAAATTTACTTGGCGGCCTTCTTTTCTCCGCTCTTCTCCTTTTCCCGCTGCAGTTCCACCAGGTCCACCGTCTGGGAATAATCGCCCAGCAGGTGCCGGGCAAAGTAATCGGCCCTTATCCAGAACCAGTAGTCGTTCATGTCACCGTAGCCGTGGCGCTGCCCCGGGAAGAGGAAGAAGTCAAAGCGCTTTCCGGCCTTGATCAGGGCTGCGGCCAGCCGAAAGGTGTTGGCCGGGTGGACGTTGTCGTCTATGTCTCCGGTAACCAGGAGCAGGTGGCCCTTTAAGTTTCCGGCCAGCTCTGAGTTCTTGTCGATGCTGTACTCGAACTTGACCTGCCCGTCCTTGTCCACCACCTCCTTGACCCCGTGGTGCTTTTCGCTCCACCAGCGGTTGTAGATGTTGTTCTCGTGGTTTCCTGATGAAGACACCCCAACCTTGAAGAAGTCGGGATAGACCAGCAGGGCCGCCGCCGTCATGAAACCGCCCCCGGAATGGCCGTAGATTCCCACCCTGTTTATATCTATGAATGGATGTCGGGCAGCCAGTTGCTCTATGGCATACTTCTTATCGGCCAGGCCGTAATCCCGCAGGTTGCCGTAGCCGTAATTGTGGTACCACTTGGAACGCATGGGACTGCCGCCGCGGTTTCCGACCTCGATGACCACGAAGCCCAGCTGGGCCAGGGCCACGTTCTGGTTCCGGGGAGAGAAGCTCTTGGAAACGCTCTCGGTCTGGGGACCCGGATAGACGTAGGCGATGATGGGATACTTCTTTTCGGGGTCAAAATCAAACGGCTTGTACATCACCCCGAACAGGTCGGTAACCCCGTCGGCGGCCTTGACGGTAAAGGTTTCCGGGAACTTGAAACCGGCAGCCAGCAACTGGCCGGTATCCACGGTCTCCAGCTCCAGCAGCCGGTTGCCGGCGGAATCGTACAGGTCGGACCTGGGGGCGGTGTCGACCCGGGAGTAGTTGACCACGAAAAACCGGGCCGAATCGGGCATGGAAACGGAGTGGTTGAAATTGCCCGGGCTCAGCAACTTGAGGCCGCTGCCGTCCAGGCCGACGCGGTAGAGATGCTCATAGTACGGGTCCTCACCCTTCTCCCGCCCGCAGGCAGTGAAAAACAGCAGCCGGCTCTTTTCATCCACCCTGACCACTTCCTGGCAGTTGAACTCCCCGGAGGTAATCTGGTTCAGCAGCCGGCCGTCGCTGTCATAAAGGTAATAATGCCCCCAGCCGTCCCTCTCCGACCACCAGATGATCTGGCGGCCGCCGTTTATCAGCCGCAGCGGTTGGTAGTCGACGTAGGTGTTCAGGCGCTCGCTGATGATGGTCCGGACCTCGCCGCTCCTGGTGTCGGCCAGGCAGACTTCAAAGCCGTGCAGGTCCCGGGTCTGGCGGCCAAAATACAACCGGTCCGAGGTCTCCGAGACCCAGGTGGCCGGAGGCGGTTCCTCCGGGTCTTCCACCACCGCCGGCCGGGGAGCGGTGAAAATGTTCAAGGTGGGGTCCTTGAATTTCTCGGCCTTGACCTTTAGCCGGTCCCTGGTGGCCAGGTCAAACACCAGGATCTCCGGCTGGGGCTGGTTCTCCTCGCCCGGCATCCCGTACCTGTAGGATTCCAGGACCGGGCGGGGGCTGGCCAGGCTGTTGATCACCCACAGTTCCCCCACCTTTCTCTCATCCTGGCGGATGCAGGCAAACTTTTTGGAATCCTGCGACCAGAAAATCATTATGGCCGGGCGACGGAAATCCTTCCTGTCTTTTTCATCCTTTTGCAGTTCCTTGATTTCATCGTCGCGGAGCCGCCGGCTGAAACTGTAGGACTCTTCACCGTCAGTGGTCAGCTGGATTTCCTGGATGGTCTTATCGTCGGGTTTCTTCAGGGCCCTGGCGTAATTTTCGGCATCCATCAGGAACAGGTTATGCCCGCGGGCGAAGACCACCCATTTTTTATCTGGTGAGAGAGAAGCCCAGCGCGGTCTCTTGGGCCGGGCCTCGTAGTCCTTGATCAGGCTCAACCTGGCAGTCTTGAGGTCGTACTCGAAGCCCAGAACCCGGGTCTTCTTTTCCGGTTCCTTGGGCTTTTCTTTTTCGGTCCGGGTTTTATCCATTTCCGTGTCCTGTTCCTTTTCCTTCTCCTTTTCCCGGTCCAGGAACCTCTTTTCAAGCTCGCTGACTTTCATCACCTGGCCGTCGACCGCAACCTCGTTGTCGAGCGGAACCTCGACCTCAAACTGGATGGCCGTCTCGTTCTTAACAAATTTTATGGTCTTGATTGGCAGGTGCTGGGCATCGTATGGAGTCAGCAGAATCCTGGTCAGCTCGGCCGCCATCCTGGCGTTGTCAAACAGCGGCCGGCGACTGCGGGTCGCCGGGTCCACCAGGTACCAGTTCTTGCCCTGCGGCGTCTCGAAGCTATACCAGAACCGGTCTCCGGTCTTAAGCCAGCGCGGTTCGACCGACAGGTCAAAGACCAGCCTGGCCACCCGGGCCGGAGTCCAGCGGGCAGCCAGGTCATAGTTGGCCTTTTCCGGGGTAGCCGCGCTTGGCAGCCCTGCCTGGAAGACCAGCAACAGGAAGAAAAACGCCAGATTGACCCTTCTGGCAATTGAAGAACGTTTAAGCCTGATCATCATTAACATTCTCCTTAAAATTATTATTGTAATAAGATACAAAATTCCAAAAAAAATCTCACCGAAATAATTTCCTCTCCACCTTCCGGAAAGAACTATGAATTTTCTCGGGCCGGGGGTTGCGCCCGATCGGTCGCTCCGCTTTGTGATTAATAACTAACCGGCCTGCGCTGGCAGAAAAGAGCCTCCGGCCTCGGAGAACAAATGAACCCAACTAACGGATCAGGTGCAGGGTCGTCTGCCGGCCGTCAAGATAAACCAGGCCTTCCCTGGTGAAAGAAGCATCCTGCTCCAGGCCAATCAGCACTTCCTGGTTATCCCACTCGGGCACCTGGCTGCGGCAGTTAAGCTCTATGGAATAACAGGTGTCATAAAATAGCGGGTAATCACCCTGGCCCGGCACCCCGTCCTGCTTGTCCCAGAGACCGATGGTCGGGCCGGCGGCATGACCATGAAAGCCGAGAGGGTGAGTGTAAATGCTGCCCTTTATTCCCTCGGCCCTCATCTTACCCAGAGCGGCGGCCAGAACTTCGTTGCCGGTGCGACCGGCTTTGAATTCTGAAACCAGGATATCCTGCAGGCGGTTGCCACAGCGGAGGGCTGCCTTCAGACCGGCCGGAGGTTCGGTCTCACCCGGTCTGAGGACATAGGCCAGCTCCTGGTGGTCGGTGTTCAAACGAAGGTAGGTAATCCCGACGTCGCAATGGAGCAGGTCTCCCCTTCTGATAACATTGTCCTTGTGGGCAGAAGACTTCGGTCGCTGGATGTCCACCGTCGGGGAGAACCAGGGCTGGAGACCCAGGGAGCGAATCTTCTCCCAGAACCACCACTCGAGGTCTTCGCTGGTGGTGATACCCGGTGTGATGACCGCGTTGGAAAAGGCCTCCTCTATCAGGCCATGGGCCAGGCGGGCCAGCTGGTGGTAGACCTCAATTTCTTCCGGCAGTCTTCTTTCCAGCCAGCCCACCACCAGCCTTTCGGCGGAAACCAGTTTTCTGGCATATTCCGGCCCGAGATACCTGACCAGGAGTTGTTTATTGGTGGCGGTCAGCCCGTCGGCAAAGGCAAAGGTAGCCGATTCGTCAACGGCGATCCTCCTGGGATTCCTGGCCCTGACCTGGTCGGCCAGGGCTTTCCACTGGTCCGGTTCCTTATCTGGATTCCAGGCGGCCTGGTACAGGTTGCCTATCGGATAGCGGCTGACCGAAAACTTCTCCAGGCCCTTTTCTTTCCCCCGGTCAAAGAAGACCAGCATCGACAGCCGTCGGGCCGAAAGATCCTCGAAGGGAACCAGGGTGAGGAAAACAGGGTCTTCATTGTACTCCTGGCAGACGACCAGCCACATATCCACTCCTTCCCTTCTCATGATCTCCGGCAGTATCACTTCCAGCCTTTTTTCAAGCCAGGCGTTAACCACCCGGGCCTGCTCCCTTACCGGGAGTACTTGGGGCAGACCTTCTTTTGAATATAGAAACCCGCTTACCAGGAAAGTAAAAATTATCAATAGCAGGCTCAGGCCGGTTGCTTTTTTCATGGCACCTCCAGCAGCCAGGATTCAGGTTTACTATTTAAACCCAGTCCGCGCCGTTCTGGCAAGAGATTTATTGTGCCCGGCTGCTGTCCTGTAATATGATAGAGAATGGTGAACCGGGCACCGGTCATTTTCGTATAAATTAACAAAGGAGAGAATTATGTCCACGATAAAAAAGAGGTTATTCGCCGTTTTTTCCCTTTCTTTGGTACTCCCCTTAATGTTTCTGAGCTGCGCCCCGACCCCGAAGATTCCCGTGGCCGGTCAGGCTCGCGGCCAGGACATGCTGACCCTGCTGCCGGCCGATACCTCGGCCTTCATGGTGGCCGACTGGAACCGCCTGATGAACCTCAAGGCCGTCCAGAAAACGATCGAGGAAGAAAAAGAGCTGGCTGCCTACCGGAAAAAGGCTGAATCTTTTGTCAACCTGACCAGGGACGTCTTCCTGGTGGCCGTGGCCGTGGCCGGGGACATGACCAAGCCGGCCGAGAATGCCGTTCTCCTGGTTAACCTCAAGTACGACCGGTCAAAGTTGATTCCGGCCGAGAGCCAGCAGGAATCCAGCCTGGAATACCACGAGGGAATTCCCTTTTTCCCTTTTATCGAAATCGAAGAATCGGCGGTCGGTTGCCTGGCTTTCCTGGATGACTCCAACCTGGCCATCGGGTCGGAAAAAGCGGTCAAGAAAATCATCGAGGTTTATAAAGGCAAAGTTCCCAACCTGCTGGCCAGCAAGGAAAAGCGCCCCTACCTCAAGGATATAAACATGAACTCCCTGACCTTTGGCTGGCTGAGCGTTCCGGCCGGCCTGTTCAAGGCCGAGGGCGGTGACAACCCTGCCTTCAAGCTGATGGAGAAAGTGCGCTACGTTTCTTCTTTCACCGACTACCGGCAGCCAAGTTATACAGCCGAGATCAAGGTCTATGCTGACTCCAGGGACAGCCACCAGAAGATCGCCGAAACACTGAGCGGGTTAAAGGCCCTGGGACTGGGCCTGGGTGGCGAGGCCCCGGAAATCGGCCAGGCCCTCAACTCGTTGGAAATCACCTCCAGTGAACGTTACGTCAAACTCTACCTGAGCCTGAAAGAAGACCTGATTGACGGGTTAAAGAAAATCATAAGGGAGAGAATGGTCGGAGACCGTCTGGTCCAGAAGGAAAAAACCCGGCCCTGAGTTCGGGCTAAAAATTTTTCAGCCGGGCTGAGCCGTCTGCGATCCGGGTTCAGTCTTCGAACAGGTATTCCTTGTAGGTAAAAAACAGGCAGGCCAGTACCAGGAAAACCAGGATTATCCCGGCCAGGATGATTATCGCCAGAGCCGGCCTGGTCGGTTCCAGCCTGATGAAAAGAAAGCCCAGCTTCCCGCTGCTGCTGGTATACTGGGGAAGAAGGGATTTCAGGTAATGGGCCACCGACAGTTTCTGGGTGGTCCCCGGGAAATACTGGATGACGCTTTCCCAGCCGAAGCCAAAGGCCAGTCCCACCAGTATTGGTTTCTTCAACCAGGTTCCGAGAAAACTGAAAAAGGAAAGATAGGCGGCCAGGCCCAGCCAGAGGATGACCGAGTAGCGCAGGACGGTCAGCAGGTCCTTCGCCTGGAATTCCGCGTCCAGGTTGAGTATCAGGTAGGACAGGAGAACGGCAAAGACCAGCATGACGGTGGTCAGGCTCAGGTAGGCCAGGTACTTGCCGAGGATGATGGCCACCCGCCTCACCGGCCTGGAGGTCAGGTAAGGCAGGGTTCGGTTGTCAAGCTCTTCCACCACCATGGAGCTCCCGTAGAAGAGGCCAAGCAGCACGATTAGGAACTGCAGGAAAAAGACCATCAGGAAATTCTGAAAGATGACCTGCCCGTCCTCGGTCCAGTGGCCGGCCAGCCGGTAGGCCCTGATGACCAGGGCCATCAGCACCGCCATTGAACTCAGCAGGAAAAAGGTCCTGGTCCGGCCGGACTTCCTGCCCAGGAAGAAGTAAAAGGAAAAGACGCTGAGTATTTCTTCTTTCATCTTACCTTCCCACCAGGTAGTCAAACACGGCCTGCAGGTTGTCGTCGGGCGAGGTGATTTCTTCCAGGTCCAGACCCGGGTCGAGCACCAGCTCGTTCAACCGGTTGAAGAAGCGGTCGCGGTGGTGAGTCTCGAAGACCACGGCCGAGGCTTCCGGTTCAAAGGTGATATTGAGAACATACTCCTCGGGGGCCAGCAGCCTGGCCAGTTCCCTGTACTGCGGCGATTTGATCCGGATCATGTGGGGATGGCTGTCCAAAAGCTCCCGGATGAAGTGGATATCTCCCCTGGCCAGGATTTTGCCGTTATGGATCAGGATGATTTCCGAGGTCAGGGCCTCCACTTCAGGCAGCACGTGGCTGGAGACCACTACCGTTTTCCCCGCATCCCGGAATTCCTTGATCAGCCTGATGATGCGTCGCTTGCCGAGAGGGTCCAGCCCGCTGAGCGGTTCGTCCAGGATCAGTATTTCAGGGTCGTGGGCGATGGTCTGGGCTATCTTGATTCTCTGGCGCATGCCACGGCTATAACTCCGGATGGGTCTCCGGCTGGCATCTTTAAGTTCCACCAGCTCCAGGGCCCGGTTGGCCCGGTCCAGGCACTCTTTCCGGTCGTAGCCGTAAAGCGACAGCAGCCCGGTCAGGAATTCCAGGCCGTCCAGTTCTTCGTAAAAGGCGTCAGATTCCGGACAGAAGCCGAGCCGCCGGAAGATGTGCCGGTTATTCCAGACGGGCTGACCGAAGATCCTGACCTGGCCGATGTTGGCCTTCAGCTGACCGGTTATGATTTTCATGAAGGTTGACTTGCCGGCCCCGTTCGGCCCGAGCAGGGCGGTTATCCCGGGCTCAATGTCCAGGGTGATCTCGCTGATGCCCAGGACGTTTCCGTACCAGCGGGAAAGATTCCTGGCCTCAATGACCGCGCTCACCGGATAACCTCCACTCCCCTGAGCTTGCGCCTTAAAAAGAAAATGGACAGCAGGCAGAAAACGGACAGGACCAGGAACGACAGGTACCAGGGCACGGCCTGGACCGGCTTGACCTGAAAGACGGCCGCGGCCACCTGCTGCAGGTTGCCCGGAATTGACAGGAGGATGGAATAGGGGGAACGGAAGATGACGTAGAATATTCCCCTGGCAATCTCTGAAAAATAATAGACGGCAAAAATCAGGGCGATGACATAATTCCGATTCTTGCTGACGGAAGAGGCCAGCAATACATAGCAGGTGAAGAAGATCATCAGGAAGGCAGAATAGATGACAATGGAGAGGGGCAGCCAGGGATAGTCCAGGAAGAACTTGAAGCTACCCGAGAACAGAAGCTTCAGCAGAAACAGGATGAGGGCCGGGACCAGGGTCAGCAGGCCGACGAAAAACATCACCACCCCGGCCTTGCCCAGCAGGTAATCGAGCCTGGTCAGCGGCCGGGCGAAATACAGCTGGATGGCCTTGTGTCGGAAATCGTCGGCAATGAGACCGGCCCCGCCCAGGGCCATCAGCAGCAGAATCATGAAGAATATGAAATCCAGGCTGAGGTAGGTCCTGAAAAACCCGGGATTGACCTGGAGGGTCCTCTCGGCTCCCTGGGCCATGAACTTGAAATCTTCCAGGCGCTCGGAGATGTAGACGCCCACGGCAAAGGTAATGGCTGGCATCATGGACAGGGCAAAAAGAAACTTGAAGCGCTTGCGCTGGAAGGCCAGCTTGATGCCGGTCCTGGTGATGGGCCAGAAGGCCCGGCCCTTATCCTGGAGCTGGCCTTCCCAGTGATGGTAACCCTTTTCGCGGACTTCAGCCATCAGTCGACTCCCACCACCTGGGCGAACAGGTCTTCGAGCGAGGTCTGGCTGCAGACGAACTGCCTGACCTGGACCCCGTTCCTGGCAGCACTCAGAAAAATCCGCCGGCGGTCAAAACCCGGCGGGGTATATACTTTGACCAGACGGTCTTCGGTCTCTTCCACCCGGCAACCCGCCTCCTCCAGCTCCCGGCGGAAGCCGTTTAGCTCTCCTTTAAGCCTGAGCTCATAGAGCTGGTAATTGACCATCTTCAGGTCTTCTATGCGCCCGGTGGCCGCAATTTCTCCTTTATTTATGATCACCACCCGGTCGCAGATGAGCTCGATGTCGGCCAGGATGTGCGAGGACAGCAGCACCCGGATATCCTTGGTCGAGGCGACCTCCCCGATCAGCTCCAGGATTTCCTGCCGGCCGGTCGGGTCCAGGTTGGAGGTGGGCTCGTCCAGGAACAAGAGCTTGGGGTCATGAACCAGGGCCTGGGCCAGTTTCAACCGCTGTTTCATCCCCGAAGAATAGGTGTCGACCAGCCGGTAGCGCGACTCGCCCAGCCCGACGTAGAACAGCACTTCGTGGGCCCGTTTCATGGCTTCCTGGCGCGGCAGGCCGGACAGCTCGCCCATCAGCGCGGTGAAGGTGACAGCGTCCAGTCCCGGAATGAAGCATTCGTCCTCGGGCATGTAGCCCACCAGGCGCCGGATGAACTTCTGTTCGCTCCTGACATCGTAACCGAGGACTTTACCCTGGCCCTCGGCCGGTGTTAGAAAGCCAAGCATGATTTTAATCAGGGTGCTCTTTCCGGCCCCGTTCGGTCCCAGCAGACCGGTGGCCCCTTCCCCGACAGTCAGGCTGACCCCGTTCAGGGCTCTGACCTTCCCGTAGGAATAATGGATGTTCTGAAGCTCTATGCTCATCCGCCGTCCAGGTTTAGCCAGTCTTTCATTTTAATACGAAATTCGATTGAATTTAGTTTATTTTATCACTTTTACCAGAAAAAGCCGTCGGCAGCAAAATAATTCTGAAATTTTTCTGCGGGACCAGCTTTTGCCTGCGGCCAGCTGATAGTTTATAATGCTCGGGAAAAATATAGCGACAATTTTCAGGAGGACGGATATGAAACGGGCACTAAAAAACCTGGTCATCATGGTCATCAGCCTGAGCCTCTGCCTGGCCACGGCGCCGGCCCAGAACAGGAAGGCTCTGACCTTTGACGATTTCATAAAGATTAAAAGGGTTACTGACCCGCAGCTGGCGCCCGACGGAAAAAACCTGGCCCTGGTCGTAACGACCATGAGCCTGGAAACCAACCGCGGCAACAGCGATATCTACCTGGTGCCGGCCACCGGCGGGACACCGGTTCCATTCGTTTTCAGCCCGGCGGCCGACTTCTTCCCCCGCTGGTCGCCCGACGGCCGGACCCTGGCCTTCATCTCTACCCGGGGCGGTTCGCCCCAGGTCTGGCTGATACCAGCCGGCGGCGGCGAGGCCCGGAAGGTGACCGATTTTCCCGGCGGGGTTGGTTCCTTCAGCTGGTCCAGGTCGGGAAAGTTCCTGCTGGTGACCAGCTCGGTTTTCCCGGAATGTCCGGACCTTGAAGCCAACCGGAAGAAATTCGAAGAGCGGGAAGCGAGCAAGGTCAAGGCCAGGATCTATGACCACCTGCTTTTCCGCCACTGGAACTCCTGGTTTGACGGCACCAGGAGCCACCTTTTCTTGTTTCCGCTGGACGGCGGAAAGCCGCTGGACCTGACGCCGGGAGATTACGATACCCCGCCCGTTGCCCTGGGCGGCGAGCTGGATTTCTGCCTGGCCCCCGACGAAAAAGAAATCGCCCTGGTGCGCAACATCGACCCGGAGTTTAAGCTCGGCCTGGGCACCAATAACGACGTTTTCCTGGCCGCGCCGGAAGGAAATAAACTGGAAAAGCTGACCACCAGCCGGGCCAACGATATCGACCCCAAGTATTCCCCGGACGGCCGCTACCTGGCCTACCGGGCCATGGCCCGGCCCGGCTTTGAAGCTGACAAGCTGGACCTAATTCTATATGACCGGCAGAACAAGACCTTTACCAACCTGACGGAAAAAATTGATTATTCCCTGAGCGAATTCCTCTGGGCTCCGGACAGCAAAGCCATCTATTTCCTGTGCGAAGAGAAGGCCCGGACCGCGTTGTTCAAAGTGGCCCTCGCCGGCGGCAAAATCGAGAAAATCCTGGAAGGCCATTACCTGAGCGCCCTGCGGGTTTCTCCAGACGGCCGGACCATCTACGCCCTTAAACAGACCATCAATCATCCCAACGATGTCTATTCTATTGACCTGGCCAGCAAGAAATTAAAACAGCTCACGGACGTCAATGCCGGGCTGCTGGCCGGGCTGGAGATGAACGCCGCCGAGGATTTCTGGTTCGAATCGGAGGGCGATCGGGTTCACGGCCTGTTGCTCAAGCCACCCTTCTTTGACCCGAATAAGAAATACCCGCTGGTGATGTTGATTCATGGCGGTCCCCAGGGAGCCTGGCAGGACAACTTTCATTACCGCTGGAATGCCCAGATGTTCGCCGCCCCCGGCTATGTCGTGGCCATGGTCAATTTCCACGGCAGCACCGGTTACGGCCAGGCCTTTACCGATTCCATCAGCGGTGACTGGGGTGGCAAGCCTTACCGTGACCTCATCAAAGCCGTGGGTTATCTCCACGGCGCTTACCCGTTCATAGACAGGGACAGGCTGGGAGCGGCCGGGGCCTCCTACGGCGGCTACATGATTGACTGGATTGCCGGCCAGACCGACATTTTCGACTGCCTCATCAGCCACTCCGGGGTATTCGACCTGCGCTCCGAGTACGGGGCCACCGAGGAACTCTGGTTCCCGGAATGGGAGTACCGGGGCACACCCTGGACCAACCCGGAAATGTACCAGAAATTTTCTCCAAGCTACTACGTCCAGAATTTCAAGACCCCGACCCTGGTTATCCACAGCGCCAACGACTTCCGGGTGCCGCTGGAGCAGGGCTTGCAATTTTTTACCTCGTTGCAGCGGATGGGGGTGCCCAGCCGGTTGCTTTACTTCCCGGACGAAGACCATTTCATCCAGAAACCGCTCAACGCCCGGTTGTGGTGGAAGACGGTTCTGGACTGGCTGGCAACTTACCTAAAAAAATAAGCCAACGCCGTTGATATTGGCTCGAGCCTGGAGCAGGCTCAGAAAAAAATAAATAGATAAGTCCGGGCGAGGTTGGTGGACTGTGGTTTCCTCCGGATTCCTTAAGATATCCGGGTAAAAAAGGTTAGGCTCCGCTTAAACTGTGACCGGCTCGGGCTTCGCATTTTTAACAAGAGGGATCATAAACTGATAAAAGTTGCCCCCCTGACCTTTACATGAATCTCAACCTTTTAATCGCAAATTAAATTCCGGGGCTTAACGATAATAAAAAAAATTCATCTTTATAGTTTATAGATCCGCACAGTCGAGAGATTTCAATCCGTTGCAGGTCTTAGAAGGCGGGCTTAAAACCCTAATTCCAGAAGAGACAGGGGGTCAATCCTGGCCTCGTAAACCCTGACCGCCCAGTGCAGATGGGGCCCGGTGGACAGACCGGTAGAGCCGGCCAGGCCCACCACCTGCCCGGTTTTAACCACCTCTCCCCTCTTGACCAGCAATTTGGAAAGATGGGAATAGCTGCTGAAAAGCCCCAGGCCGTGATCGATAATTACAGTTTTTCCAGAATAATAGAGGTCTGAAGCCAGGACCACCCGTCCGGAATTGGTGGCGGCGACGGGATGACCGGCCGGCACGGCGATGTCCACCCCGGCATGCACCGAGCGAGGGACGTTGTTATAGATTCTCTGCTGCCCGAAGTTTGGATAGAGATTTCCCTCGCAGGGCAGCACGAACGGGCCTTCGGCCAGCCAGTCCGGGCTGCTGGAGCTATAAACCAGGGCCAGCAGCTCCGATTCCCTCTTGATCCTGGCCAGGACTTCCCGGGGCGGGGTGACATACTTCTGGTCCACGGTCAATTTTTTCCTGGGAAAATCCCGGCCGGCCACATCCAGGTTCACGGTCAGCTTTTCCGCCAGCCGACCGCCCGACCACAGCTCAAGCTCCAGGAGCCGCTCCCCGGGCTTGAGCATCACATCCAGGCCCAGCACCAGGAACTGAGGCCCGGAGTTACCTTTCTTCAACCACTGGCTGCTTTCGCCGAAGAAAATCCCGGCATAGTCCGAGACTGTACTGGTCCAGATAACAAGCAACAGCTCACCAGGCTGGAGCTGCCGGTAGCGAAGCTCGAAAACATCACCCGTACCGGCTTCAACCCTCCGGCTCTCGGCCGCCGCAGCCTGGTTTACCAGGAATGATAAGGACGCCGTCAGAATTAATCCGGCCAGGAAAATTAGAACCTGGACAGGTCGTCCCGGCTCGCGGCCAGCAGGGTTAACCTGCCCGCCCTCGGGCAATTTATTCAAGGCTATCATTTCCGGTCATCACCTCTACGCTCATTGAGGCCCCAGAATATCCCCGGGCAGCTCTCCGGTAAATTGTTCTTCTTCTACCACCACCCGGCCGTTGACCACAACGTAATGAATGCCCTCGGGATACTGATGCGGTTCTGACCAGGTGGCCCTGTCCCTGATTTTTTCGAAATCAAAAAGGACGAGGTCGGCGAAATAACCTTCCTTTATTCTGCCCCTTCGCCTGAGACCGAACTTTTCGGCCGGGGCCGAGGTCATCTTCCTGACCATTTCTTCCAGGGGCAGCAACTTTTCTTTCCGAACGTACTCGGCAACGGCCCGGGGAAAACTGCCGTAGTACCGCGGATGTGGCTTTCCCCGGAAAAGAACGCCGGAGGTCGAGGCCAGCTCCCCGTCGGTGCAGAGGCAGGTCAGCGGATGCCTCAGGATTTTTTTCAGGTTGTCCTCGCTCATGGCAAAGCAGACCATGGACACCTGGCCTTCCTCGTCCAGAAGCAGGTCGCGGATGAAAGTGAAAATGTCCTGGCCCCGCAGCCTGGAGGCCTGTTCCAGGTTAAGGCCTTCCAGCCAGCGGTTCTTTTCGGTCCGGACAGAAGAGATTAAAACCTTATCCCAGGTGCCGACGTTCTTTTCGGCCTCGCTGACCGCTTCCCTCAGCCGGGGTTGAAGTTCCTTGTTTCTCAGTCGCCCGAGAAAATCTTCTTTCTTCCCTTCCCTGACCCAGAGCGGGAAAAAGATGCTCAGGCCGGTGGCAAAGGCGGTGTAAGGATAGACGTCAGCCGCAACTCTTACTCCCCCGGCCACAGCCGCGTCAATTTTGCTTAGCAGCTCATCGATCTTGTTCCAGTTCCGGGGGTAACCGACCTTGAGATGAGAAATTTCCAGGCCGACCCCGGCCTGCCTGGCAATGGTTATGGCCTCGTCCACGGCTTCCAGGACCCCGTCCTCTTCATCGCGCATGTGGGTAGCATAGAGGCCATTGAACTCCCGGAGAACCCGGGCCAGTTCTACGAGCTCCCCCGTGGAGGCAAAGCTTCCAGGAGCATACTCCAGGCCGGTGGACATTCCCAGGGCCCCCTGTTTCAGGGCCTGCCTGACCAGTTCTTTCATTCTCGACAGATCTGCGGCCGAGGCCTCTCGGTTGTCATAGCCAACGACGGCTGCCCGGACCGTGCCCTGGCCAACCAGGGTGGCGTAGTTAATTCCAATTCCCTTCTGGAGAAGGCGCCGGAAAAATCCGGCCAGGTCAGTCCAGTCAGCCTCAATCCCGAGTTCTTCCCCCAGGTACCGGTTCTCCGTTTCCAGCATCTCCGGGGTCAGGGGAAAGCGGGAGGACCCGCAATTTCCACCGATGGCCGTGGTTATTCCCTGGCGAACCAGGCTGTCGGCCGTGGGGCAGACCAGCAACTCAACGTCGGTGTGGGTATGAACGTCTATAAAACCGGGCGACAGGCACAGGCCCCCGGCCTCGATGACCCGCCGGGCTGAGCCATTTCTTAGTTTTCCGATCGAAACAATATATTTACCCCTGATCCCGACATCGGCCTGGTAGGCCGGCCGGCCGCTGCCGTCGACCACCAGGGCCCCTCTGACCAGCAGGTCCAGGTCGCGCTGCTTCCGGCAGCCGTCCAGCATCAGCACCCCGGCTGAGCCCAGGGCAGCCCGGGTGGCCTGCTTCAGGAATTCCCTGCGGTCAAACTTATTTTCCATCGGCTATTCCCTTTTAGCCTATAAAATTAATAAATCCTCCAGGTTTTAGCAAGAAGTATTTCCCTGGCTTCAACTTTCTCTCAAGTTCGGGAAATCCTTCCTGGCGGTCCTGACCCGGCTTGCCGGCCGGGTCCGGCTTCGGTTACCGGCTCTTGCCAGGCGCCGGCATTTTTGCTATTTTTATTAGCTCTTTTTTCCATCCGACGGAGGTAAACCATGGCTGATTCTGCTGCTGACAAGACCAGCAAGAACAAGAAAATCAACCGCCTGACTCTGGCTGAGATTGAGGCCCGGCTGGAAGAAATCAAGAAGGCCGAAGGCCGCTGGCAGTCCCGCTATGCCCGGGCCCTGCTGGCCAGGAAAAAGGCCCTGACCGGCAGCAATTAACCCGGCCACTTCCCTGAAAATTATAATTCCCTGAAAATACATATCTTAGGCATTTTACATTCTGACCGATTTCTGGTATCATTATCGAGAAAAATAAGGAGTAAGAAGAGTGTTAACGAAAGAAGTAAAGACCAAAATCATTCAGGACAATCAGGTGCATCCCTCTGATTCCGGCTCTCCGGAAGTTCAGATCGCCATCCTGACTGAAAGGATTAACCAGCTGATCACCCATTTTCAGACCCATAAGAAGGATTTTCATTCCCGGCGCGGTCTGATGAAGCTGGTCGGGCAGAGGAAAAGGCTGCTGGAATACCTCAAGAACAATGACAAGGAGAGGTACCTGGCGCTTATCAAGAAATTGAATCTCAGAAAATAGGCCATCCGCCGTAAAATCGAGTTTTAACCATGTCAAATACCATCAATATTGAAATCGGTGGCCGGACTCTATCCGTAGAGCTCGGCAAAGTGGGAAAGCAGGCTGACGGTTCGGCCCTGGTTCGCTACGGCGATACCATCATGCTGGTCACCGCCACCTGCAAGAAGGAAGTTTCGGGCGAAAAGAATTTTCTGCCGCTGATTGTCGATTACCGAGAGAACACCTATGCCGCCGGCAAGATCCCCGGTGGCTTTTTCAAGCGCGAGGGCAAGCCCTCGGAGCGCGAAATCCTGGTGGCCCGGCTGATCGACCGGCCTATCCGGCCGCTGTTCCCCGAGGGCTATTTCCAGGACACCCAGGTGGTGGCCCTGCTGCTGTCGGCCGACCTGGAAAACGAACCGGATACCCTGGGAATCATCGGGGCCTCGGCCGCCCTGTACTTCTCGGAAATTCCGTTCACCACTCCCCTGGGAGCGGTCAAGGTCGGGCTGGTCGATGGCCAGTTCATCATCAACCCCAGAGCCAGCCAGCTGGAAAATTCAGTTCTGAACATGGTGGTGGCCGGAAACGAAGACGGCATCTGCATGATCGAGGCCGGCGCCCTGGAAGTGGAAGAGGAAAAGGTGCTGGAAGGACTGCTCCTGGCCCAGGAAGAGATCAGGAAAATCGTCCAGGCCCAGAAAGAGCTGTTCAGCCAGCTTAATATCCAGAAGCTCCCGGTCCAGGCCAAGGCTCCCGACCCAGAAAAGGTCAGGAAAATCGAGGAGGAAATCCGGGAAGAACTTCTCCAGGCCATCCAGATCAAGCAGAAAAAGGCCAGCGAGAAGGCAGCCGATGAGATTCTGAACCGCCTGCTGGCCGCCATCCCCAAGGAGAACACGGAAGAAATATCCCAGACCAAGGAAATCTTTTACAATCTTCAGAAAAAGCTGGTCCGGGAATTGATACTGAACGAAGGTCGCCGGGCCGACGGCCGGGCCTTCAACGAGCTGCGGCCCATAAGCATCGAGGTCGGACTGTTGCCCAGGACCCACGGCTCGGCTCTCTTCACCAGAGGCGAGACCCAGAGCCTGGCCACGGTCACCCTGGGCACCTTTGAAGACGTCCAGCGCCTGGACGGCCTGGGCGAAGAGGCCGAGAAGAGGTTCATGCTCCATTATAATTTCCCGCCCTTCTGTGTGGGCGAGGTGTCTTTCATGAGGGCACCGGGCCGAAGGGAAATCGGTCACGGGGCCCTGGCCGAAAAGGGCATCCTGCCGGCCATTCCCGACGAGGAGACCTTCCCCTACACCATCAGGATTGTGTCGGACATTCTGGAATCCAACGGTTCTTCTTCCATGGCCACCGTCTGCGGCGGAGTCCTGGCCCTGATGGATGCCGGGGTGCCGCTCAAGATGGTGGTGGCCGGAATCGCCACCGGCCTGGTCAAGGAGGGCGATCGCTACGCCATCCTGACCGACATCGCCGGGCTGGAAGACCACTACGGCGACATGGACTTCAAGGTAACCGGCTCGGAGAAGGGTATCACCGCCATCCAGCTCGACCTCAAGCTCCCCTACCTGACCCCCCAGATCCTGAGAGAAGCGCTGTGGCAGTCGCGTGAAGCCAGGCTCCAGGTCCTGGAAAAGATGAAGGCTGTTCTGCCCGAGCCAAGGCCGGAACTTTCTCCCTACGCCCCGAGAATAATCATCCTGTTCATCAACCCGGAGAAGGTGGCCGATGTCATTGGCCCGGCCGGCAAGATGATCAAGAAAATCGTGGCCCAGACCAATGCCAAGATAGACATCGAGGAAACCGGCAAGGTGACCATTGCCTCTTCCGACATGGAATCGGCCGAAAAGGCCAAGCAGATGATAAGGGAAATCACAGCCGAGGTTGAACTGGGCCAGGTCTATACCGGCAAGGTGGTCAGGCTGGAAGAGTACGGGGCCTTTGTCGAAATCCTGCCCAACATTGTTGGCCTGCTCCACATTTCCGAGGTGGCTCCCTACCGGGTCCGCAGCATCAAGGACGAGATCAGCCTGGGCCAGACTCTCACCGTTAAAGTTATCGATATAGACGAAGAGAACAACCGCATCCGTCTCAGCAAGAAGGCCCTGGAAGAAACCGCCCCCCGCCGCCCGGGCGAGGGAGGAGAGCGACGCAGCCACGGCCATTCCCATGACCGCCGGCCGCACGGTTTCAGCCATTCCCGTCCCAGGGGTGACCGTAACAGGTTTTAAGATTATAAAAATGACAGACTTGTCCAGGGGCGTCCGGAAACGGAGGCAGCGGGGGTTTACCCTCCTGGAAATGGTGGTCACCCTGTCCATCCTGGCCCTGCTCACGGCAGTGGCCATCCCGGTCATCACCACCTCGGTCAAGCGGGAAAAGGAAATCCAGTTGCAGCAGAGCCTGAGGCTGCTCAGGCAGGCCATCGACGATTACAAGAAGCTGGCCGACGAGAAAAAAATCAAGGTTGACCCTGACAGCTTCGGCTACCCGCCCGACCTGGAAACCCTGGTCAACGGCGTGGAAGTTGAGCAGGAAGTCACCGAGGAATCAGGAAGGAAAACAACCAAGAAGGTCCTGGTCCGCTTCCTGAGAAAAATTCCCCTGGACCCGATGACCAATTCTTACGACTGGGGACTCCGCTCCTACCAGGATAAGCCAGATTCCGACACCTGGGGTGGAGATAACGTCTATGACGTCTACACCCGGAGCCAGGGAACGGCTCTGGATGGGACTAAATACAGGGATTGGTAAAATGAGAACCATCAGCTTCCATCGAAGAAACCAGGGCTTCACCCTGATAGAAATCCTGATTGTGCTGAGCATCATCGGCATCCTGCTGGGACTGGCCGTGCCCCAGTACCAGATGTCGGTCAAGCGGGCCAGGGAAGCCGTGCTTAAAGAAAACCTGTTCATCATGCGCAAGATGATCGACCAGTATTACCAGGACAAGCATAAATACCCCCCGACCCTTCAGTCACTGGTCGAAGAAAATTACCTCAAGACCATACCCATCGACCCCATCACCGGTTCCAACGAAACCTGGGTGGAAGTCAGGCAGATGCCGCCCGTCGATGAGTACGTGCCCTACGAAAACCTGGGTGTGATGGACGTCAAGTCCGGCTCGGAAGCCAAGGCCCTGGACGGAACGCCGTATAACACCTGGTAGAAGACGCCGGAATGAAAACCGGAAACAATCCTGAACGCTTTCGGATTCGGATAAGGAAGCCGGTCAGTCTTAAGCCCGCGCCGTTTAACAAATCTTTATCAGTGAGATTCTACAGCCCCCCCGGTTATACCCTTCTCCTTCTGCTCATTGCCATTTTCGTGATGAGCCTCGGGTTGCTGGTAGCGGTTCCAGTCCTGGAAACCCAGCTCCGCCGGGAAAAAGAAGAGGAGTTGATTTTCCGGGGCAAACAGTACGTCGAGGCCATCAGGCTATATCAGCAGAAAAAACCCGGGTCCTACCCTTCTGCCCTGGAAGACCTGGTCAAGGAAAAATGCCTGCGCCGGGTTTACCGGGACCCCATGTCAGAAAACGGTAAGTGGAACCTGCTGCTGCTCCCTTCATCGGCCGAGGCCGGCCGGGGGACGGTCCGCGCGGGTGAGACCCAGTCCGCCGACAGATTGCTGGTGGTCCCCGAAGACAGCCTGAAAAAAATCAGGAACCCGCAGATAGTGGGCGTGGTCAGCTCGTCCGATAAGAAATCAATAAAAATATACCAGGATGAAGAGTACTACAATAAATGGCTTTTTTACCACGGCCAGGGCGCCGGTAAAAAGCCGCAATTGATTTACCAGACCGGAAATTAAGAGGACCTGTCTGAGCGGTCTCCCTATTTCTTTTTAACCCAGGCCGGGAGCACGAAAGAAATTCTCTGGTACAACTGAAGGGCGTTGGCCTCGGCCTGGCCGGCCTGGAGTTCCAAAACATATAGAGCTGGCTGGCGTGGCATGTAGCCCGGGCAGGGGTCCTGGCGGCAGGGCGGCACATTTTTTTCTATATGAACGATCTGCTGGTGGGAATTAAGCCAGATTATGTCCAGGGGGATCAGGGTATTCTTCATCCAGAAAGAATACAGGTCTTCTTCCTCGAAGACAAACAGCATGCCCTGGTCCGCTTCCAGTTTTTCCCGGAACATCAGGCCACGCTCCCTTTCGGCCGGGGTGACGGCCAGTTCGGCCTTTATTTCCCGGCCCCCGGGAAGGAAAACCTTGATGAACTTGTCGCGTCGGGTGGCCTGGCAGTAAAGCTGGGCCATGACCGCCAGGCAGAGAACCACCGTGGTCAGTCCGCGCTTTAAGAGAGCTGCTTGCTTCACCTCATTTCTCCTGTCATCATTTTGCCCTGAAACCAGGATAATTTCAATGGACGGTAATGAGAGGTACAAACCTCACCCCGATCAACCTCTGTTCATCCCAGCCGGTTTCTTTCCTGGTGACCAGGACCAGTTCTTGAAAATCCGTTCCCACCGGGATAATCATCTGCCCGCCCGTCTTCAGCTGCTCGACCAGGGCCGGCGGGACCGAAGCCGGAGCAGCCGAGACCAGGATGGCATCATAGGGAGCATGCTCGGGCCAGCCGAGAGTCCCGTCGCCCACCCGGAACTGAATGTTCCGGTAACCGAACTTCTCCAGGACGGCCCGGGCCCTCGCTGACAGCTCCGGAATCAATTCCACGGTATAAACTTCCCTGACAATCTCAGCCAGGATGGCTGTCTGGTAACCGGAGCCGGTACCGATCTCCAGTACTCTTTCCCGGCCGCGGAGCCTTAGGGCTTCGGTCATGTAGGCCACGATGTAGGGCTGGGAAATGGTCTGACCTTCGCCAATGGGCAGGGGTTCATCGCCGTAGGCCAGTTCCTTCATCTGTTCGGGAACAAAAAGATGGCGGGGCACCTTGAGCATGGCTTTGAGGACCTTCCTGTCCTTGACTCCCCGGCGCCTGATCTGGAATTCGACCATTTCCTTTCTTTCCCGGTCGTAGGTCGAATCCTGGCTCACGCCCCCCTCCCTGGGCCGGTTATGATCAGGCCGGCTCAAAAAAGCCGGGACGGTACGGGTAGCCTCAATAAGCCCGGGCAAAATAGGCCAGGTTGCTGGCTTCCTGGCCGCAGCAGACACAGCGGCCGGCCACGCCTTTCTCCTGGTCAAGAGGAATAACCCGGATGGTAGCCATGGTTTCTTCCTTGACCTTCGCTTCGCAGGCTTCGCGGCCGCACCACAGGGCCCGGATAAAACCACGTTTTTCTTCTATCGTCTTCTTGAACTCTTCGTAATTCCAGGCCTCAGTGGTGTTCTCTTTCTGAAAAGCCAGGGCCCGGTCGAACAGGGATTTCTGGATGGTGGCCAGCATCTCTTTAACCCTGCCCTCAATTCCGTTCATATCCAGGGCAATCTTTTCCTTGTTATCCCGGCGGACGGCAATTACCTGGTTATTCTTAACATCCCGGGGCCCGATTTCCAGGCGCAGCGGGACACCCCTCATTTCCCATTCGGAAAACTTCCAGCCCGGGGTATATTCGGCCCGGTCGTCTAGGTGTACCCGGCAGCCGGCCTGCTGCAACGCCTCCTTGAGCTTCCGGGCCACCGGCAGCACGCTCTCCCTCCAGTTTCCGATGGAGATAGGAACTATTATCACCTGGATGGGGGCCACCTGAGGGGGAAAGACCAGGCCGGAATCATCGCCGTGGGACATGACCAGGGCCCCGATCATCCTGGTGGAAACTCCCCACGAGGTCTGCCAAACGTACTGCAGCTTCTGGTTTCGGTCCTCGAACTTGATGTCAAACACCCGGGCAAAATGCTGACCGAGGTTGTGGGAGGTGCCCATCTGCAGGGCCTTGCCGTCGGACATCAGGGCCTCGATGGCGTAGGTGGCCTCGGCCCCGGCAAACTTTTCCCGGTCGGTCTTCCGGCCGTAAATTACCGGGATGGCCAGCTCGGTTTCCACGAACTCGCGGTACATCTGGAGGATGCGTAAAGTTTCTTCCTGGGCCTCCTCATAAGTTTCGTGGGCGGTATGCCCTTCCTGCCAGAGGAACTCCGTGGTGCGAAGAAAGGGCCTGGTCACCTTTTCCCAGCGGACGACGTTGGCCCACTGGTTGATCAGGACCGGCAGGTCCCTCCAGGACTGGATCCACTTGGAATACATGTGGCCGATGATGGCTTCCGAAGTCGGTCGAACGGCCAGCCTTTCTTCCAGCTCGTCATCCCCGCCGTGGGTCACCCAGGCCACTTCCGGGGCAAAGCCTTTCAGGTGCTCCATTTCCTTGCGCAGAAAACTCTCCGGGATGAACACGGGAAAATAGGCATTGACGTGGCCGCCGGCCTTGATGCGACGGTCGAGTAACCTCTGGATGTTTTCCCATATGGCGTAACCGTAAGGCCTGATGACCATCATGCCCTTCATGGGCGCATAATCGGCCAGCTCGGCCCGCCGGATCAGGTCCACGTACCAGCGGGAAAAATCTTCGCTCTTGGGAGTGATCTGGGTCACCAATCTTTCTTCATTCACCGCAGGATTACCTCCAGCACTTTGGCTAATGATAGCCAGCCAACCGTTTTTTGTCAAGGAAAGGGGTGAGGCCGGCCCGGCCGCAAAAAGCACAGGGGTGAGATGAATTTAACCCGGTTTTTCATCCTGAGGGATGATTGAAAAGCCTTGACCGCCTGATAAATTATGGGCGAAGTTTGTTTTTAAGGAAAAGGAAGCGGTGGCTATGAATGCCAGAAAGGCCACAATCACAGGTTCAGACCAACCGGACAACAACCAGGCCACGGTCAGGGAATTCAGCCTGACCCTGCCCATGACCGTCTCCGGGCTGGACATCCGGGGACAGGAATTCCAGGAAAACTCTGTCCTGTCCACCATCAGCAGCGAACAGGCCAGTTTCCTGCTGCGGACCAGGGTGGAGAGGAAAACGGTTCTCAAGCTGGTAATTTCCCTTCCCCCGAAGCTGGCCGACGGTCAGCCCCTGGCCCTGGTAATCAAGGGCCGGGTCAGGAACAGCGAACAGGTCCCGGGTGAGCCAGAACTAAGGCGGGTGGTCCTGGAACTCGACTCCCGCTACTTCATCGGGTCCGGCGAGGCCTGAACCTTTTTGACTTTCATGAAGGGCCGGGTGAGAAAAACCTGGCCGGGCAGACGTCTCTTGATGATGACAGGACACAGACCGGGCGAGGTTAAAAAGAGGTGAGAACAGCCGGCCAAAAAATCACCCTTGGCTTCATCCTCCTGAGGGATTGCCACGATTGGGAGGTCCGGTAAGAATATGGACGAAATGAAAAACGGCGTTTTTGACCAAAATATTAATAAATCCTCCATTCAAGGCGTAACCGGAGAACGGAGGGGAGAGCGCCTGCTGGAACTCTCCCTTCCGGCTTTGGTTCTGGGCGAAAACGCTGCCGGCCGAAAGTTTAGAGAGACGACCGAACTCCTGTCCATCAGTTCTGAGGTGGCCCGCTTCCGGCTGAAGAACCAGGTAAAAATCGGCACGGTGCTCAAGCTCAGCCTGGACATTCCAGCCACGGCCCTGTTGATTCATCCCCTTCACCTGGAAATTTCCGGCCAGGTGTCGCGGATCGAATACAACGGAGAAAAGGCATACCAGCAGCTGGTCACCCTGGAGCTGGGGAAAAAATTCCAGCTACAACCGGTCGACTTGGCCACCCAGTAACGGGGCCAGACCGGGTCTGACTATTTACCCCCGAACAACTCCACACTTCAACTCCGACCGGCCGCATCTTGTTTATCTCCAGGTAAGGTTTTGGCCCGATCGGAAGCAATTATTTGCTTGACACCCTGTTTTGGTTATAATATTTATTCTTAAAGAATGAAAATTTTTGGCAAGGGGTAAAAGGGCATGCCAAAGAAACAAGTCAACAAGACCGAAACCAAAATTCCTCCTCCAAAGATGGAAAAAATCACCGTCCTCATCTACTGTCCATCGGACTTTTTGCTGGCTGGAATCTTAAGGGCCCTGGAACCGGACAAGAGAATCGACATCCTGACAGTGGAAAAGGGCACCATCGAGAACTTCATGGAGGCCATCAAGCAGCTCCAGCCCCAGGTCATCCTGTTTGCCCACCTGGAACCACTCCCCCACCTCAAGGAAATCTGCAAGGCCATCAAGGAGCTGATCAAGCCCCAGGTCAGGACCCAGCTCCTGCTTCTGGGCAACATACCTTCCCACGAGGAAATCATCAACCTGATCAATGCCGGGGCCAGGGGTTATTTCGACCTCAACGACCCCTCCCAGCAGCTGACCGAGGCCATCAGTGTCGTCAACAAGGGAGAAATCTGGTTGCCAAGGGACAAGATGTCTTCCATCATGGACCGGATCATCTCGGTGGTCGGAAGGGACATGAAGGAAAAGACGCTCGACCAGCTGACCCCGACCGAGTTCCAGGTCCTGCGGCTGATCGGCCAGGGCAAGAGCAACGAGGAAATTGCCAAGATTCTTTTTATCAGCAAGAACACCGTTCGTTCTCATATCAAGAGCATCTACTCCAAGCTGGACACTCACAGCCGGCTGCAGCTGGCGCTCTACGCCATCAATTCGGCATTATTTTAAGAAGGGGCAAAGAGGGAAATCATGGTTGAAAAAACTAAAGCTAAAATCAAAAAGAAAAAGGCGACTGCCGGGAAGCAGGTTAAGACGGCGGTCGATGTCAACCGCCGCCGGGAATGGAGGTTTGAACTGCCGCTGCCGGCCGAAATCGAGGGTCAGCTGCCCCAGGGAAAACAGTTCAAAGAAAAGACGGTCCTGGAAAACATCTCTTCAACCGGGGCCTATTTCACCCTTGACAGCAGCCTGGTGGTTGGCTCCAAGGTCAACCTGGCCATCGAGCTGCCGCCGGAACTGACCGAGGGCCAGAAAATTAAACTCTGCCTGGACGGAATAACCGTCCGGCTGGAAAAGAAGGGACAGAAAGGAAGAAAACAGGGGGTGGCCGTCAGGTTCAAGGATTACCGCTTCCAGGTGGAAGAGTGACCGGCCGCTGAAGGACTGAAGTGCTGGTTGCAGCCCTGACCGGAGGCATTGCCACCGGCAAGTCGGTGGTGGCCAGGATACTGGGACAGAAGGGCTGCTATATTCAGAACGCCGACCTCATTGCCCACGAGCTGATGTCTCCCGGCGGAGAAGTCTGGAAGGAGCTGGTCGAGCATTTCGGTCAGGCCATCCTCAAAGAAAGCCAGGAAATCGACCGCCAGAAGCTGGGCGGGATAATCTTCCGGGACCAGGCCGAACGCGACTACCTGAACCGTCTGACTCACCCCAGGATCCTGGAAAAAGTCCGGCAAACTATCAGGGAGCTGGAACAGACGGGCGGTTACGATATTTACATTACCGAGGCCGCCCTGGTCATCGAGGCCGGCTTCCACCAATTTTACGATCGTCTCATCCTGACCCACTGCCGGCTCGAGGTCCAGGTTGAACGCCTCTGCCGCCGGGATGGAATAAGTCCCGAACAGGCCCTGCGAAAAATCAAAGCCCAGGGCCCGGTCGAAGATAAGATTCCGCTGGCCCATTACCTGATCGATACCTCCGGCAGCCTGGAAGAAACCATCGAGCAGACCGAGGAGGTTTACCTCAACCTCTACCGGGACGTTCTTTTGAAAAAATCAGGGTTGCTCTGAACGAAAACAAGAGGCAAAACCAGGGGCCGTTGCCTGTTTGGACATAGACTTATCAGTGAGAATTCCGATTACAAAGATTAGAAAATTGAGAGGACTATAAACGCGCCGGTTTTCAGTCCTGCCTATTCTATTGACTGCTGCTTGAGCTGTTTCTTGAAGTCCTGGCCCGGTCGAAATTTGACCCGGCGTCCGCCCGAAATTGGAATCTGGCGATTCCGCCTGATGTCACGGCCGAAGCCGGTCTTCTTGGGCATAACCCGGAAACTGCCGAATCCCCGGATTTCTATCTTCTCCCCGGCCAGCAGGGCTTTCTTCATGGTTTCCAGAATGGTTTCTACGGTCAGCGCGGCCTTGGCCCGGCTGAAATTCGCTTTTCTTTCCAGCAGGTTGGCCAGGTCGTTCTTGATCATCAACGGTCTCCTTAGTAACCAGCAAATGGAAAATGAATAGACTAAAATTAGTTTATTGAAAAGAAAATGTCAAGCCGATGTCAGGGGTTTGTTGAAATTATTAAATTGACTTAAAGGCCAGGCCTTTTTATAATGAATTTACCGTGAAAAAGATTCCAGCTCTGTTTCTTTGCCTGTTCCTATTCCTGGCGGCCTCCGTTCAACTGCAGGCCCGCATCCTGAGCCTCACCATCAACGCTCCCATCCATCCGGTAACTGCCGAACTCATACTCAAGGCCCTGGAGAAGGCCCGGGACGAGCAGGCTTCCCTGCTGATAATCAAGCTTAACACCCCCGGTGGACTGGACTCTTCCATGCGGGAAATAATAGAGGGCATCGTTAACTCGCCAGTGCCGGTGGTAGCCTACGTCAGCCCCTCTGGAGCCCGGGCAGCCTCGGCCGGATTTTTCATGGCCGTGGCCTGCGATGTCTTTGCCATGGCTCCGGGTACCAACACCGGGGCTGCCCATCCGGTCAGCATCGGAATCGCCGGCCAGAGCCAGCCCGACAAGACCATGGAAGAGAAGGTCACGCACGATGCCGCCGCCTACATCAGGACCCTGGCCGAAAAAAGAGGCCGCAACATTAAGATGGCTGAGGACGCGGTCAGACAGAGCCTGAGCTATACCGAGCAGGAAGCGCTGAAAGGAAAAATCATAGACCTGGTGGCCGGGTCGGAAAGCGACCTGATCCAGGCACTCGACGGCCGTCAAATCAAGAGATTTGATGGCCGCCTGGAAACGCTGAAGTTGACAGACCGGGAGGTCCATCAAATTCCCCTGACCTTCCGGCAAAAATTACTGATGACCATAGCCAACCCCAACCTGGCTTACATCCTGTTGATGATCGGGTTGCTTGGACTTTATTTCGAGTTTGCCAATCCCGGGGCCATCCTGCCGGGAGTCCTGGGCGGAATCAGCCTGCTGCTGGCCTTCTTTTCCTTCCAGATCCTGCCGGTCAACTACGTGGGCCTGCTGTTGATAGTTCTGGGCACGGTGCTGTTCATACTCGAAGTCAAAGTCCACAGTTACGGAGCATTAACCATGGGCGGTATTGTTTCGGTGCTTCTCGGTTCCATCATGCTAATCAGGTCTCCGATTCCCGAGTTGCGACCCAGCCTGAAATTCATCATACCGGTGGCCCTGGGCGTTTCCCTGGTCTTCATCTTCCTGGTCTACCTGGTCATCAGGGCCCATACCAGAAGGACCATCACCGGGAAAGAGGGAATGGTCGGGGAAACCGGGAAGGTGCTGACCTGGGCCGGGCAGGAAGGCAAGGTTTTTGTCCACGGGGAGATCTGGCGAGCGGTAGCCGACGACCCATTGCTGCGCGGGGACCGGGTGGAAGTGGTCGAAGTCAAGAATAACCTGACCTTGAAGGTTAAAAAGATATAGGGGGCAGGACAACCTGTCCATAAAAGGAGGTCTGACATGATTACTTTCCCTATCATCGTGGCCGCCATCGTGGTTCTGTATCTTCTGAACTGCATCAAGATACTGAAAGAATACGAAAGAGGGGTCATCTTCCGGCTGGGCCGGGTGCTGGGCAGGCCCAAGGGCCCTGGCCTGATATTTGTTTTTGCACCGATTGACCGCATGGTCCGCATCAGCCTCAGGCTGATCGTCATGGATATCCCACCCCAGGATGTCATCACCAAGGATAACGTTTCGGTCAAGGTCAATGCCGTTCTCTATTTCCGGGTAATGGACCCGCTCAAAGCCGTGCTGGAAGTCCAGGATTACCTCTATGCCACCTCCCAGCTCTCCCAGACCACCCTGCGGAGCGTCCTGGGCCAGGTGGAGCTGGATGACCTGCTCTCGGAAAGGGAAAAGCTCAATACCCAGCTCCAGGAAATCATCGACCAGCACACCGACCCCTGGGGAGTGAAAGTCCAGCTGGTGGAAATCAAGCACATTGACCTGCCGGAAACCATGGTCAGGGCTATCGCCCGTCAGGCCGAAGCTGAAAGAGAAAGAAGGGCCAAGGTTATCCATGCCGACGGCGAATACCAGTCCTCGACCAAGCTGGCCCAGGCCGCCGACATCATCTCCCAGAACCCCCAGACCATCATGCTGCGCTTCCTGGGTACGCTGACCGAAATCGCCACGGAAAAGAACTCGACCATCATCTTCCCTCTGCCGCTGGAAATTCTGAGGGCCTTTTCCGTCGATAAATCCAAGGAGAAATGACAACTTCCATGGTGAGAAATTACAGGGAAATACAGGTCTCTTCAACCATACTGGTTTTTATCATCCTGGGAATAATCGTCCTGGGCGCGGTCATCTTTTTCATCGGAGTCCAGGTTGGCAAGAAACAGGCCGACCTGATGGTCAAGACCATGACCGCCCAGAAAGCGGAAGAAACGGTTAGCGCTCCAGTTCCAGTCCCGGCCGCCGAAGAAAGTTCAGGGACGGCTGGAAGCCAAGCCACGCAGTCGACCGCCACTCCGGTCCAGAGCCTGGCTCAGCCTGAAACCAGGCCAGCCGAAAAGCCGGCCGGGCAGACCGCTTCCAAAACCACCCAACAGACGGCTTCGCTTCCAGCCAGGACCACCGAGCAGCCGGCAGCGACCACCCCCAGGACCAGCCCCGGCACCAGGACCACAGTGCCGGCCACCGGAGGCAACTTTTTCATCCAGGTTGGGGCCTTCAATGACCGGCCCAGCGCCAGGCTGGAAGCTGAGAAGTACAAGAAGCAGGGTTACAACGCCGTGGTTCAGGAACCGTTTGCCAGGGACCGGAAGCCGCTGTACCGTGTCTGGCTGGGCGGCTACAGAACCAGGGAGGAAGCCCAGAAAGCCCTGTCCGAGCTGGTCGGCAAGACAGCCCGCAACCCGGGCTTTTTCATAGTGCAGCAGTAACCGGGAACCTGGCCCTTTTACACCGGTTGGACTGGAACCGGGAAAGCTTGAGATAGCCTTTTCCCGACCGGGCCATCTTGACAGGAAGTCATTTCTCCTCTATCTTGCCCTTGTCAGGAGAAAAAGAAGTGAACGAAACTGGATGGTTAGAACAGCTGGCCGAAAGCCGGGAAAAAGCAGCCGGCCTCTTCCATAAACTGGAAGAAGTTCGAGGTTTTCTTTGACCTGGATAACAAGAGCCGGGAATTAGAAGATATAAACAGTCAGCTGGCCAGCCCTGAAACCTGGAACGACCAGAAAAAGTTCCAGGCCCTGCAGATCAGGAAAAAGCAACTGGAGAAAGACCTCCAGTTCTACAAAAAGCTTAAAAATGACCGGGAAGAAATAGAAGTCCTGCTGGAGCTGGCCGAGGAAGGCGAAAAAGTCATAGACGACCTCAACCGGGCCCTGCGCTCCTTCGAGCAGGAACTCCAGGAGGCCGAGCTCCGGACGCTTTTCTTCGATGAAGATGACCCCCGCAACGCCATCCTGACCATCCATCCCGGGGCCGGCGGCACCGAATCCCAGGACTGGGCCCAGATGCTCTTCCGGATGTACCTGCGGTTTGCCGAGAGAAAGGGCTTCAAGACCGAGGTCATAGATTTCCAGCCGGGAGAGGAGGCCGGGCTGAAGAGCGCCACCGTCAGGATGGAAGGCGATTACGCCTTCGGGTTGCTCAGCCAGGAATCGGGAGTCCACCGGCTGGTCAGGATCTCGCCCTTCGATGCCAACAAGCGGCGGCATACTTCCTTTGCCGCGGTCTTCGTCTACCCGGAAATAGATGAAGACATCGAAATCGAAATCAATCCGGACGACCTTAAGATAGACACCTACCGGGCCTCGGGCAAGGGCGGCCAGCACGTCAACCGGACCGATTCGGCCGTCAGGATCACCCACCTGCCGACCGGCATCGTCGTCCAGTGCCAGAACGAGCGCTCCCAGCACCAGAACAAGGCCCGGGCCATGAAACTGCTGAAAGCCAGGCTGTATGAAATAGAAAGGAAGAAGAAGCTGGAAAAAATTGACAGGCTGGAGGACACGAAGTCGGACATCGCCTGGGGCAACCAGATCCGCTCCTATGTTCTCCACCCCTACAAGATGATCAAGGACCTGAGGACCAGGCTGGAGACGGGGGACGTTGACCGCATCCTCGACGGCGACCTGGACGAGTTCATCAAGGCCTCTCTGCTCCTCAGGAAAAAAGAGGCGCTGGCGGCCGGGAGAAAAGACTGAAGCCGGCGCGACCCACCGGCCATCTCTATCAGATTTCCCTTCTGCTCGTTTGGCTCTTTCTTAACTCTTTTTCTTTCGCCGGGGTTTCCCGCCGTGGTTCTTTTCAATATTTTTCCGACCAGCCCGCTTATTTTTCTTGACCGCTTCCCAGACCCGGTCGAGCTCTTCAAGAGAACAGTCCCTAACTTCCCGGCCCTTTTTCTTCAGCTCTTTTTCCAGTTGCCGGAAGCGCCGTTCGAACTTCCTCCCGGCCTGCCGCAGGACAATTTCAGGATTATAGCCCAGCAGCCGGCAGACATTGACCAGTGAAAAAATGGTGTCACCCAGTTCTTCCGCCACCTGCCGGTTTTTCTTCTTCTTCAGGGACTTATCCAGCTCGGCTATCTCCTCCTTGACCTTCTCCAGGGCAGAGCCGGCTTCCGGCCAGTCAAAACCATGGGCGGCCGCTCTCTGCCCGAGCATGAAAGCATAGACCAGCGAAGGGGCCGAAGCCGGAAGCCCGTCCAATATCGACCGGCGCTTTTTTTCCCGCAGCTTGTTTTCCTGCCAGCTGGCCAGGACAGCCTCCGGGCTCAGGCCGGTCTTTCGTCCGAAGACATGCGGATGGCGTTCCACCATTTTCCGGTTGATACCCCTGAGGACATCAGCCATGGTGAACAGGCCTTCTTCCTCGTAAAACCTGGCCAGGAAGACCACCTCCATCAGCACATCCCCCAGTTCTTCCCTGGCCGCCTCGGGACGATTGGAGGATATGGCTTCCACAGCTTCGTAAACTTCCTCCAGGAAATAATTCAGTATGTCCCGGCGGCTTCTGGCCCGGTCCCAGGGACAGCCCCCCGGCGAACGCAGCCTGGCTATGATTTCTACCAGTTTGCGAAACTCTCGTCCGGCCTCAGTTGACGATTTCACTCCCGGGCCTCCACTTGAATTTTATTCGGATAATGGCTATGATTTAAGTCCGTAAGTTACCTTAAAGACGGTATTTTTTCAACCCGGGACTTTTGGCCATCTTATAGAGGATAAAGCCTATAATGGACGACAGAACCAAGAACGGACAGGACCCGGAAGAATCCCGGGAATTCATGCCACCGCTGGAGTTCAGTTCCATCGTCTTCCCCATTTACACCCAGGCCCTGATCAAGCTCGGCCTGCTGGAGGACCCCAGGACCAACCGGCTGGAGACCAACCTGGAATACGCCAGGAGGTTGATCGACATCCTGGACCTGCTGCGCGACCGGACCAAGGGCAACCTGGAACCAGAAGAAGAAAATTTCCTGGAAGCCGTTCTCTCCCAGCTCAAGCTCAACTATCTTAAAAAGGTTGAAGCTATCAAGCTCTAAACTCGATGAAAGTTTTCCGCCGCCTGTCCCCCCGGTTGAAAGGGCTGACCGCGGACTCCGTCCTGGCCATAGGCATCTTTGACGGCTGCCACCTCGGTCACCAGAAGATTCTGAAAAATCTTATCAAGCAGGGCCGCCGGCTGGGAGTGGCGGCCGGGCTGATGACCTTTTGCCCCCACCCTGAGCGTATCCTGAACCACAAGAGAATCCCGTTGATTCAGACCGGCCGGCAGAAACTGGAGTGGCTGGAGAAGCAGGGCCTGGACTACTGCCTTATCCTGCCCCTGGAAAAGGACCTGGCCACTCTGAGTGGCCGGGAATTCGCCAGGAAAGTCCTCAGGGAACAACTGGGCATCAGCGCGGTGGTGGTCGGGAAAAACTTTCGCTTCGGACACAACCGTCGCTGCGGGGTACGGGAACTCGAGAATTTCGGCCGTCGCTATGGTTTCCGGGTCATGGCGGTCAGGCCGGTGACCAAGGGCGGAACCCAGGTCAGCTCCAGCCTAATCCGGAACCTCCTGGAAAAAGGCCTGGTGGAGCAGGCAGCCAGTCTCCTGGGTCGTCCCTATGAAATACGGGGAACCATAATCAGGGGACGCGGCTTCGGCCGGACTCTCGGTTTCCCCACCATCAACCTGAAAACGCGGAACGAAATACTGCCCCCCGGCGTTTACCTGAGCCTGGTAAAAATTGGTAACAACACCTACCGGGCCGTGGCCAATATCGGCTTCCGCCCTACCCTGGGTGGACGGGGATCCTCGGTTGAGGCTCACCTGCTGGATTTTTCTGGAAAACTTTACGGCCGGGAGGCCGGGCTTTACCTCTTAAAAAAGCTGAGGAACGAAAAGAGATTCCCTTCGGTTGAAAGCCTCCGCCGTCAAATTGCGGCCGATGTCTTCCGGGCCAGACAGTTTTTCAGGGCTGGCCGTGGCCGGTTTTCCAAACCTTGACTTTTAGCCGGTTTTATCTAAATATAAGTCTTTCAACCAATAAGCTGTGAGGTTGCCGATATGAAAAATAAGGTAAAAGCCCGGGTGATGGACAACGGAAAAATCCGCAGGACCCTGGTGCGGATGGCCACCGAAATTGCCGAGCGCAACCGGGACCTGAAAAACCTGGTCCTGGTGGGCATCAAGACCAGGGGAATTTACCTGGTCAACCGGATAGCCGAAATTCTAAAGCAGAATGAAGGGCTGGAAGTGCCGGTTCTCACCCTGGACATAACTCCCTACCGGGACGACCTGAAGCAGTCTGATAAAAAGAAATCAATGGATAAGAACGAAATAAAGGCCAGGCTGGACGGGCGTGACGTCCTGCTGATAGACGACGTCCTCTTTACCGGCCGGACCATCCGGGCGGCCATGGAGGCCATTTTTGACCTCGGTCGCCCCCGGACGATTCAACTGGCCGTCCTCATCGACCGCGGGCACCGGGAACTTCCGATCAGGCCCGATTATATCGGCCGGCTCCTCCCCACCTCCCGCAGGGAGCGGGTGGAAGTTCGGCTGAAGGAAATCGACGGGGTTGATGAAGTCCTGATTACCGAACCCCAGGTCAAGCTCAATAAAAAATAGGTTATAATCGGTGGCAGGAGTTCAGGCTTGAAGCTTCTGATAAAAAAAGGAAGGATACTGGACCCGGGCCAGAAGATCGATGGGGTCTTTGACCTGCTTCTGGCCGATGGTCGGATCGTAGAAATCAAGCCTGAAATCCGGGTTGAAGCTGACCGGGTGGTGGAGGCGGGGGGCCTGCTGGTGGCGCCAGGATTCATAGACCTGCACGTCCACCTGCGGGAACCTGGTTTCGAACACAAGGAGACCATCGCCAGCGGCAGCCGGGCTGCCGCCCGGGGAGGCTTTACCACCGTCTGCTGCATGCCCAATACCAGCCCGGTGGCTGATTCAGTGGAGATAATCAGGTTCATCAGAGAAAAAGCCAGCCAGGACGCAGTGGTCAACGTCCTGCCGGTGGCTGCTATTAGTGTGGGACAGAAGGGACAGGAGCTGGCCCCGCTGGAAGAACTGGCCGCGGCCGGCGCTATCGCTTTCTCCGACGACGGCCAGCCCGTCTGGAACAGTGCCCTGATGAGGCTGGCCATGGAAAAAGCGGCCGGGCTGGGCCGGTTGCTCATCGACCACTGCGAGGAAAAATCACTGGCTGCGGGCGGAGTAATAAACGAGGGTCGGGTGTCCAGGAGCCTGAACCTCCCGGGCATTCCGGCCGAGGCCGAGGAAATAATGGTGGCCAGGGACCTCATCCTGGCCAGGCATTCAGGCTGGCCGGTCCACCTGGCCCACCTGAGCACGGCCGGCTCGGTAGAACTGCTTGGCTGGGCAAAAGCGGCCGGAGTACCGGTTTCAGCCGAAGTCACCCCTCACCATCTTCTTCTGACAGAAGAGCAGCTTCTAACCCGGGACCCGGTTTATAAAGTCAACCCTCCCCTTCGAACCGAGGCCGACCGCCAGGCCCTGCTCCAGGCCCTGCGCCGCGGTTTGATCGAGGTCATCGCCACCGACCATGCTCCTCATGCCGAGCAGGAAAAAAACCAGGGCCTGGAAAAGGCGCCCTTCGGCCTCAATGGGCTGGAAACCGCCATCCCCTCCCTGCTGGACAGGCTGGTGAAGAGCGGAGAATTGCCTCTCGAACGCCTGATAGAAGCCCTGACCATAGCCCCGGCCCGGTTACTCGGGCTGGAGAATAAGGGGCGGATAAAAATCGGGGCTGACGCCGACCTGGTCCTTCTCGACCTCAGCGGAAAAGCCATGATCAGGCGGGAAGACCTTCAGTCCCGGAGTAAAAACACTCCATTCCTCAACACTGATTTCCACGGAGCCGTGGTCATGACCCTGGTCGGCGGAAAAGTGGCCTACCCTTTCGAAATGAAATATTAAGTATACAAGGCATAAATACACTTGGTCGCCATCGAAAAAAAACTCGGTTACAAATTCCAGAATCCGGCTCTCCTGAAACAGGCCCTGACCCACAGCTCCTATGCTTATGAACACCTGGAAGACAGGGTCCAGGACAACGAAATCCTGGAGTTTCTGGGAGATTCGGTGGTGGGCCTGGTCCTGGCCGATTTTCTCCGCCAGGCCTACCCTGAACTGGGAGAAGGCCAGCTTTCAAAGCTCAAGGCCGCCCTGGTTTCCACCAGTTCCCTTTCCATACTGTCCAGAAAACTGGGACTGGATCGGGCCGTCCTGCTGGGTCGCGGGGAAGAAAAAAGTGGTGGCCGAAAGAAAAAGAGCATCCTGGCCGGCACCTTCGAGGCCGTGATGGGAGCGATCTACCTGGACAGCGACTTTGAGACCAGCCGGCGGGTACTGCAGGCCCTGGTTAAAAAGCACTTTAAGAAATTGCCGCGGGACAATTTCCAGATCAATAACTTCAAGTCGGCTCTTCAAGAATATTTTGGCCAGCACAAGCTGCCCGGGCCGTTCTACCGGACGGTAACCGAAAGCGGGCCGGCCCACGACCGGGTATTCACGGTGGAGGTGCTGTCCGGTGACAAGGTTCTGGCCAGGGCCAGCGGTCCTTCCAAGAAAAGCGCCGAACAGAAAGCCGCGCAGAAGGCCCTGAAGAAGATGCTCAAGGGAAGCTTCAAGGTCTTCAGCGAGGAAGCCTTCATCCTCAATCCGGAGGCGGTGGTCGAAGGGCTGCCAACCGTACCCAAAAAATCAAAGGGAAAGGTTGACAGCCAGCCATAATTCTTCCAGGATCTTTCCGGATTGACCGCCCTCATCCGGCTGCCCAGAAAACGACCACAAGCTGAAATAATGACCAGGCTTTAAGAGGCCTCGTTTTCTTAAGAAGTGACCCGGTCAAGCCTTTCACTTGCTCATCAGGACCGCCAGGAACTTAAGAGAGGGCACATTTTCAAATACTATCTTGATCACTGCCAGCAGGGGAACGGCCAGGAACATCCCGGCAATTCCCCACAGCCAGCCCCAGAAAATTAAGGAAAAAAGGACAAGCAGAGGGCTCAGGTTCAGGCTGCGCCCCATGAGTTTGGGCTCGAGGAAATTGCCGATTATTGTCTGCATTATCACCAGCAACAAGAAAATCCAGACCGGAATCAGTGAATTGCCAAACTGGAAAAATGCCATCAACCCGGCCAGGACCGTGGCCGTGATAGAACCCACAGACGGAATGTAGTCAAGGACAAAGGTCAGAAAGCCAAACAACAGGGCAAAGTCCACTCCAAATAAGATAAGGATGCCTGCCGCCAGCAAACCGTTCATCAGGGCAATCATGGTCTTGACGGCCAGGTATTTTTGAACCTGCCGGTTGATGCTGGCCACCATTCGGTTGACGTAAACGGCCCGCTCCTCGGCCAGGGCCGTGGCCACCTTGGCCGGGAGCTTATCGCGGCCGGAGAGAATAAAAATTACAAAGACAAAAACTATCAATAATTTTCCCAGGAAGGTCAGGAAGGAACCCAGGGTGCCCAGTAGCAGGCCGGTCAGCTTGTCCACGTTGAGCTGGGAAATTATGGTCGGAACACTGACCTTGAAGGGCAGATGTTCCAGCCAGGCAATCAGCTCGGCCATCAGGGAATCTACCTGGCGGTTATACTTGGGAAACTCGGCCGCAAAATACTTGCCGCTGGAATAAATCAACAGCCCGAAAAGATAGAGAAGAGCAAAGGTCAGGACCAGGATGGAAATGATGGCCAGAAGCTTTGGAACTTTGAGCCGGACCAGCCAGTCCAGAAGCGGCGAAATGGAGTAGGAAATAAAAAGAGCCACCAGGAACGGCAGCAGAACCGGCCGGGCAATTTTCAAGATGATGCCGCTGATAAAGAGAACAATTATTACCAGGGAAATTCTGGTCAGTCTGGACTCGGCCAAGGACTGCTCCCCTACTTGGCGGCGGCCAGCTTCTGGCCCATCTTTTCAAATTGCTTGAGAACCGAAGGCAGCAGGTCGTCAGGTACCCGGCTGAAACCGTAAAGGCAGCTTCCGGCCCGGGCCAGAAGCACATGTTGCCCGTAGGCATTTTTCTGGTGGTACCTGGAATCTTCCTTGAGGAACGGGTTTTTCTCCCCCGCATAGAAAGCCACCAGCTTCTGCAAGCGTGAAGCGGCTTCGGCCGGGGAACCACAATCAATTATCAGGGCCTCGTATTCGGCCTGTCCCTGGCGGTAGAGGACAACATAGCCCTGGCTCAGGAAATCAAAGCCCATGAAATTTTTCTTTATGAATTTTTCTGAATTTTTGACCCGGTTCTCAGCCGGAAACAGCCTGAAGACTTCGGGCAGGCTTCCTTTATCCTTTATCCTGGACTCGACTTCCCGGGCAAACTGCCTGAGGTGGTCTGCGGTTTGTTCTCCACCGTTATAGCAGATCAACTTCAGGTAATAGCTACCGGAAATAAAATTCAGGACCTCCTCTTCCAGGTAACCGGCATTGCCGATATTCACGTCGGGATTGTCCGGGTAACGCTCGGAGCTGAAGATGCCGAAGGCGTTCAGGGGCAGGCCCATGTCATAAATCTCCAGGGTCAGGGTGGTCTCGGTTCCATCCTTCTGGTACTGGGCCACGACCAGCTCTTTGAAATCATAGCTGAGGTAGGCCTCGGCGGCTCCGTCTATATACTCGAAAAGAGTCCCGGGCGAAAAGAGCTGCGGTTCATCCTGAAATTTCCAGCCGTCAACCCTGGGCAACAGTGACTTCAGGTCAGAAACGGTGGCCGGGCCGTTGCCGGCTGCGACCAGAGACAGCAGGGCTAAACCAAGATTTATCAACACTGAAAGCGATACAATTCTTCTGGCTTTCATTATCTCCTCCGTGTGAATCCAATATATCCAGTTTCAAGCTCAATTGCAACCACCGGCCGGCCTCTTCTATTGACAACCCCCGGGTTAAAGACCATCATAATCCTGACCGGAAATGAATAAAGCCAGAGTAGTTATCGTAACCAGCAAACGCAATTTTCCCGATATCAACCGCCCCGAGCCGGGGATTATCCTGGCCATGCTGAAAAAAGGCATCCAGTCCCTGAGCGGTGCGGCCCGGGCGGAAGAGGCCCTGGGCCAGTGGTTCCGGCCTGAAGAAACTATCGGGATCAAGGTCAACACCATCGGCCGGCGGGCCCTGAGCACCAGTCCGGAAACCGCCCTGGCCCTGGGCCTGTGGCTCGGCCAGACTGTCGGTCGGGAAGAAAATGTCATCATCTGGGATAGAACCGATGAGGAGCTCAAAGAGGCCGGTTATAAAATCTCCACCTCCCCGGGCAGCCTGAAAATCTTTGGCACCGACAACCGCCGGGCCGGCTACCAGTCCGAACCAACCGCTCATCGCCACCTGGGCAGCCTTTTTTCGCGCATCCAGGCGGAACTGGTCCAGGCCAGCATCAGCCTGGCCCTGCTCAAGGACCACGGCCTGGCCGGGGTGACCGCCGGTCTTAAAAATTATTTCGGGGCCATACATAACCCCAATAAGTACCACGATTCCAATTGCGACCCATATATTGCCGAACTTTTTGAAACCGACCCGATTCGCAAGAAACATCGTTTGACCATACTCGACGCCCTGCGGGTCCAGTACCACCGCGGTCCTTCCTACCATCCGCAGTGGCTGGCCCCCACCCGGAAGTTAATCTTCAGCCTGGACCCGGTGGCCGCCGACACCGTCGGCTGGAAACTCGTAGAAGAGCTCAGGGCTCAAAAAGGTCTGCCTTCGCTTAAAGAAGAAGGACGGGCCCCGGGCTACCTGCTGACAGCGGAAAGACTGAATCTCGGACAGGCCCGGCTGGAAAATATCGAGATAATCGAAGAAGAGGTATAATAAAATAAAAGGAAATATGGACCGCCGCGATTTTCTGAAATGTTCTCTTTCCGGTTGCAGCCTGTGCCTGCTGCCCGGGATTTCTGCTGCCGGAAATTTCTTCGCCGGCTCTTCCCCGTCCGCTGCCAGTCTGTCCCGGGTGGAAGCCCGCTACTACCGTAAGCTCCCTGACCGGGAAATCAGGTGCGACCTCTGCCCGCGGTTCTGCCAGCTCGGGGATAAAGAAAGAGGCTTCTGCGGGGTCCGGGAAAACCAGGACGGCCGGTACTATACCCTGGTTTACGGCCAGGTGGCCAGCCTGAACGTCGACCCCATAGAAAAGAAACCCTTTTTCCATTTCCTGCCCGGCTCCGAGGCCTTTTCCCTGGCCACGGCCGGCTGCAACCTGAGCTGCAGGTTCTGCCAGAACTGGGAAATTTCGCAGATGCGCCCGGAACAGGTCAAGAGCGTCAGCCTGCCGCCAGAAGACCTGGTGGCTTCCTGCGAGCGTTATGATTGCCCGGTAATTGCCTATACCTATACCGAGCCGGTGGTCTTCTTTGAATACATGTACGACAGCAGCCTGCTGGCCAGGAAAAAGGGTATCAGGAACGTGGTGGTCACTGCCGGCTATATCAACCCGGACCCCCTGGCCGACCTGCTCCGGGTGGTCGAGGCGGTCAAGGTGGATCTCAAGGCCTTCAACCAGAATTTTTACAGCGAGTACGTCCGGGGCGAACTGCAGCCCGTTCTCCAGACCATCAAGCAGATCGCCCGCTCGGGAACCTGGCTGGAAATAGTTTACCTGGTCATTCCCACCCTGAACGACAACCCGTCCGAAATACGTGACATGTGCCGTTACCTAAGAAGCGAAATAGGGCCGGATTACCCGGTTCACTTTTCCCGCTTCCACCCCATGTACCTGGTCAAGAACCTGCCGCCAACGCCGGTCTCCACACTGGAAAAGCTCCGGGAAGTGGCCCTGGCCGAAGGCCTGCACCATGTCTACGTTGGTAATGTCCCCGGTCATCCCGGGGAAAATACCTACTGCCCGAAATGTGGTAAATTAATAATCGAACGATACGGCTATGTCATCAGAAAAAAGGAAATGAGCGGGAACAAATGCCGTTACTGCGGTCAGGTCATTGCCGGGGTCTGGAGCTGAAGAATTCCTTCTGGCCCTTTCTCCTGGGTTTTCTGGCCACCTCTTTCCAGGTGATCATCCTCAGAGAATTCGAAGTCCGTTTCCAGGGCAACGAGCTGGTCTACGGGCTGGTCCTGGCTTTCTGGCTGCTGGGTGGAGGGCTGGGAAGTTTGCTGGCCGAGAAAAAATTCCAGGCTGAAATTTCCCCGGTGGTCTTCTACCGGGGAATGATCATAATCACGGCCGCCCTTCTGGTCCTGCTCAGGCTGGCCAGGTTTGCTTTTGGCACCCTGCCAGCGGAGATGACCGGACCCGGACCTCTCCTGCTTACCTCCTGGCTTATTTCTTTTGCCTTAAGCCTGCCGCTGGGGGCCCTGTTCGTCTTTAACGTCTTCTGGCAACGTGGCCGGCTCGTACCCGTCTACCAGCTGGAATCCCTGGGCGCAGCTGCCGGTGGACTGCTGGTCTACCTGGTCCTGACCCCTCACCTCTCCAGCTGGCAGGCGGCCGCCCTGATCAGCCTGCTGGCCGGGCTGGCCATCAACCTGGTGGCAGGTTCAAAACAAATGGTCTCAACGGTCATTACGGTCCTGGTGGCGGCCGGACTCTGGTTCGGAGACCGGCCGACCGAAAAATTTTACTGGAAGCCGCTTCACCTGGTTGAGGTCAGGGATTCGCCCTATGCCCGGCTCCAGGTGGTAAGGACCGGTGAACTGGTTTCTTTCTACGTCAACAGTTCCCTGGCCTTTAACTTCCCCGACCCGGCCTCGGCCGAGGAAGCCATCCACTTTGCCTTCCTCCAGAGACCGGAAGCGACCAGGTTGCTTCTCATCGGCGGCGGGCTCAACGGCACGCTGGCCCAGGCGTTGCAGTATCCCCGGGTCAGGGTGGATTACGTGGAGCTGGACCCGGCCCTGGTCAGACTGGCCCGCCAGGTGTTGCCCGACCGTCAGACCGGACTGGAAGACCCGCGGGTTACTATCAATCTCCAGGACGGAAGGAAATTTCTGCGAGCAACACGGAATCGCTACGACCTCATCATCTGCAACCTGCCTGAGCCGGCCACCGCCCAGGTCAACCGTTTTTACACGGTGGAGTTTTTCAGACAGGTCCGGGAAAAGCTGGCCGAGGATGGCGTTTTTTCCTTTCTTCTGCCCTCCTCTGAAAGCTACCTTTCCCCGCAGAGGACAATACTCCTGGCCACCATTTACCACTCCCTGCTGACGGTCTTTCCCCGGGTGGAAATAATCCCTGGGGATAATAACATATTGCTGGCCTCAGCCGGTCCGCTGGATATCACCACGGACAGCCTGCTCGAAAAGCTCGACCGCTATCAGCTGAAGACTGTTTTTTTCAGGCCAGAATTCCTCCGAAGCCGTCTTCATCCCCTGAAAAGGGAATACCTTCGCTCCAGCCTGCAGACCGTGGACAGTCCCCGCCTGAATTCGGACCGGCTCCCGGTGAGTTATTTCTACCAGACCCTGGTCTGGAGCCAGCAATTCCACGGGCCGCTCAGCCGTGGGCTGGGCCAGCTGCAGCACCAGACCCGATTCTGGCTTTTTGACCTGCCACTTTTCCTGTTTATGCTGTTAATTATGTTCCTGATTGCTTTCAGGAAAAAGGGTGGAACGATTTACCTGCTGCCGATTACGGTCATGGGTTTCACCACCATCGTGGCTGAAGTGGCCCTGATCCTGGCCTTCCAGAGCCGGCTGGGCCTGGTTTACGGCAAGATATCGCTCTTGTTTACCATCTTCATGGCCGGGTTATTCCTGGGTTCCAGCCTGGCCCGAAGATTGTCAAGCACTCTGGGTCCCCGGCACCTGGTAGCCGTCCAGACCGGCTTTGTGATCTTGCTGGCCCTGGCCGGGCTGGCTCCGGCCGCCGCCCCCGAGCCGGCATTTTACGGCCTGCTCCTGGTGATGGGCTTTCTCGGCGGCTTCCTGTTTGTGGTCAGCAACTTCATCTACCTTCAGAGCCAGATAAGATACGGTCTTGGCTATTCGCTGGACCTATTCGGCTCCTTCCTCGGGGCCCTGCTGGCCACCTCGGTCTTCATTCCGCTGCTGGGACTGGAGCTTCTTTTCACCTTCCTGTTGCTGGTCAATTCCTTCTGCCTGGGTTTCATACTGTTCAGGCTTTATGTTTTCAAATAGTTAGCCGTGCAACTTTCTCTTTCAGGCTGGCTTCTATATAATAAGTATTCCGATTTTAAGGTAGACAAAGCCGGTTAATGAAAAATATTGGATTGAAGGCCAGCTTCCAGAAACTGACTTCCAGGTGGCGCGGCCTGGACCGGAGCGAAGCCTGGGTTAAAGTCATCAGCCTAACCATAGCCGTTCTGCTCCACGTCCTGCTAATTCTCTACCTGAAACAGGCAAAAATTATCGTCAAGATACTTCCTTTTATAAAAGAAACTGACGTGGTTATCGCCACCTACCCTGAAGCCGGCCCGCCCCCCTATCTGCCCGAAGTGATCAAAGAACCGCCGGTGACCCAGGAACAGGCTGGCGGTCAGCCCGGGGGTGCCGGCCAGTCCGGAACCGGGAAGCCCGGAGGCCGGCCGGGAACCGAAGCGGCTGGAGCCGCCGGCTCCGCCTCCGAAGCTGCCGCGCCCGGGCAACCGGCCATTCCCTTTGACCTGGAAGCCTACCTGGCTGCCGGCCGGGGAGAATCCCAGACTCCCTCCGGAGTCAGAATTAATCTCTCGCGCATCAGGCCAGTTTCTGGAAAATACCGTTTCAGCCTCAAGCTGACGGTCAGGCCAGAACCTGAAACTGGTGAAACCGGCGAAGCCGCCCCTTCTCTTAAGAGTGACGTCCTGCAGTATGCTGCCCCCCGGGCCTACGAAAAGCCCGGCCGGGGCCTGCGCTTTACCGAGTCAGGGCGAGCCCGTCCCGGAATCCCGGGAGCAGTAACTCCACAGGCAGTCGCCGGCTACCGGTACAATATCAAACCCTGGGCGGAAAAAGTGGTCAACCTGGTTCAATCCAGGTGGATCCTGCCCCAGCTCTCGGTCATGCCGAAAACCAAGAATGTGGCCCTGATTCTGCTGGTTGATAAGGACGGACAGTTGCAATCGCTGGAAATTGCCACTTCCACCACCAGCGACATCCTGGACCAGGCTGCCCTGACCGCTGTCCGGCTCTGTGCTCCCTTCCCTCCTCTGCCCGAGGATTTTCCCGGAAAAAGCCTGGAATTCTACCTGGTGTTCACCTACCATGACTGAACCTAAAAAGACCCGGCTGGTTCTCCTGTTAATACTGGGCTTTTTCTGCCTGTCCGTCTCGGCCCGGGCTGACTGGAAATCGGAGATAAACGAACTGCTGAAAAACAGGGAATACGAGCCCGCCCTGAACCTGCTGGAGACCACCCTGTCCGGACTGGACCAGGCCGAAAAACAGGATGCCCTGGCTCTCCTGCCATTCCTGTACTTCAAGAATAACCTCCCGGCCGAAGAAAAAAAGGCCCTGATCGACTACTTCGAGGAATTCGGGGAGGCCCAGCCGCTGCTGTCCTTCCTGGATTTCAGCGTCTTTAACCAGGCCCTGGAATACTGGGGGCGCTGGCGGGAAGACTTTCCCCTGGTCAGCAACCTGAATTTTCTGCTTCCCGCCTCTTCCGAAGACCAGACCATTCCCGGGGTCCTGCGTCTTGGCTTTGACCTGTCGGCAGATGCCTATTACAAGATACAGGTGGAAGGCAACCCGCTGGAGGGCGGCCTGTGGACCAAGGGAGCCCACCTGATCCAGCTTCCCCTGCCATTTTATTTTGACCAGTCCTACTCTCTGAACGTTGACCTTTACCTTAAGACCAGGAGTATCACCATCAGGAAGCGAATTGTCCTGGAGCTCGGAATCGAAAAAAGGAACATGAAAAACCGGGAGCTCCTGGTTCAAAGACAGGAATCCCCGCCCATCAAGAACGTCGAGGGAGAAGTGGCCTTTTACATCGGCGACACCTTGATTTACAAGGCCACCAAGTACCTGCAAAAACAGATACCGGTCAAGGTCTACATACCCCCGCCCAACCCACCGGGGACCAAGCCCTACATGGCTCCGGATAAGGACCAGCCATATTTCCGTGGGGTTTCCATCCTGGATGCTATTTCGGCCATCGCCGGGGCCATCAAGGACTGGAAGAAAAAGCCACCGGAAAAAGTGCCGGCCAGCTTCGTCAAAAGACCGGAAATCAATTTTTCCTTCACCAGCCTGGAAAATCAGGAAATAAGGACCGACGTTTCTATCAAGCTCCGGCCGGTCAAGGCTGAATCCCTGCCCTATTGACCGCCTCCGGCAAAGCCCGGGCCATGATTTTTTGACAAATCGGCCCATCTTATATATAAATATAAGCAACATGTCAGCTGCGGATAACAAATCGGATAAGAGAATGAGCCAGGAAATTTACCCGGAAGAAAAGCGCCTCTGCGAGAGGTTTATGATACCAGGAGCTACCGTTTCCTACCGCAAGGAAAGGTGGCTCGGCTCCCGGAAAGAATTCGACGAAGAATTCTGCCCTCTCCAGAACATAAGCCGCGGCGGGGTCAGCTTCAGCTGCCGCCAAAACCTGAAGCCAGGCACGGCTCTGACCATTCAGATTTCCATTCCGGGGGAAATGGTTCCCTTAACCCAGCTGGGCGAGGTCCGCTGGTCGGCCGGGCAGGATAATCCTTCTTACCCTTTCAAGGTCGGAGTCCAGTTCCAGGCCTACGGCAACCAGAAAGGACAGAACTATCCCGGCAACCTGGTCAAGATAATCGCCCTGGAACACAAGTTTACGGAAATAAAAAAGAAAGGGCCGGGCGAAGAATCCGAGGCTGATGAATACAAGATAGAAGGCTAGACTCTCAGGCCCCGGTCCCGGACTCAGCGGTTTTCGCTTTCCACCACCACCTGGGAATAATCGGCCAGCTCACCGGTCAGTTCCAGGATCTGGGACAGCAGGGCCAGCCGGTTGTTCCGGACCTTCTTGTCCTCGGCCATCACCAGCACCCCCTCAAAGAAATTGTTCAGCGGCGACTGCAGGCGGAAAACCATTTTCTGGGCCGAGGCAAAGTCATTGCGGGCCAGCATTTCCTCCGCGTTCTTCTTGATTATCTTAAGGGCCGAATACAGTTCCTTTTCTTCCTTTTCCCTGAGCAGGGCTGAGTTCAACCGGCTCCGGGGCGGTTCCTTGACTATGTTCTTAACCCTCTTGACCATCAGTATGAACTGCTCGAAATTCGGACTTTCCTTGAGTTCATTGAGGGCTTTCAACCGGGCCTCGGCCCGGACCGGGAATTCTATCCCGGGACCGAGGGCAGCGTTTACCAGGTCATAACGGTATCCCTGCTTTTCAAAAATGAATCGGAGCCGACCCTCGAAGAATTCCAGCAGGCTGGCTTTAAGCTGGTCCCGGGGGACAGTCAGCCGGTCTGACAGCAGGAACATGGCCTTATCCAGCAGGCGGTGCAGGGAAATCTGGAATTTCTTTTCCAGCAGGATCTTGCAGATGGCCAGGGCCTGGCGGCGCAAACCGAAGGGGTCGCTGGAGCCGCTGATGCTTATGCCAACTCCGAACACCCCGACCACCGTGTCCAGCTTATCGGCCAGCGACAGGACTGCCCCGGCCGCCGTGGACGGAACCGGGTCTTCCAGGCCCTCGGGCAGGTAGTGTTCGTAAATGGCCCGGGAAACGGTTTCCGACCAGCCCTGCTGGCGGGAATAAAGTCCACCCATTTTCCCCTGGAGCTCGGGAAATTCCCTGACCATGTCAGTCAGAAGGTCGGCCTTGCACAGCCTGGCGGCCTCCACCAGGTCCTTTTTTTCTTTCTTCATTTCCAGCCGGTCGGCCAGGTAAGCCACCAGTTTCTGCAGCCGGCCCACCTTATCGCCGTAAGTGCCGAGCTTCTCCTGGAAGATGACGTTCTTGAGCTGCGGCACCCGGTCGGCCAGGCTTGCTTTCAGGTCATTTTTCCAGAAGAACCGGGCATCCTCCAGGCGAGCCTTGAGCACCCGCTCGTTTCCGGAAGCGATATGATTCCTGGGGTCGGCTGGAGCATCGGCAATTCCCAGGAACAAAGGCAGTTGCTTCCGGCCGCTGACCACGGAAAAAAGCTTCTGCCCTTCCCTCATGGCCGTGGAAAGTACTTCCAGCGGCAGCTCCAGATAACTTTCCGGAAAGCTGCCCATGATGACCAGGGGACATTCCACGTTCCACAGCAACCTTTCCAGCAGGGCCTGGTCCGGGTAGACCTCGGCCTTCAGGCCGACCAGCTTTTCTTCGAATTGATGCCTGATGGACTGCTGCCTCTCTTCCGGCTCGACCACCACCTGGTTCTCACCAAGCTTTTTCTTGTAGTCTTCAAAATTGCTGACTTCAAGCTCAACCGGGGAATGAATAAAATGACCCCGCGTCCGGCGGCTGGATCTGATTCCGGCCAGCTCCAGCGGTACCACCCGGCCATCGAACAGGCACAGCAGGTTCTTAATCGGCCGGGAGAAACGGAAATTCTTTTCGCCCCAGCGCATGTTCTTGGGAAAACTCAAGGAGTTGATAACTGCCGGGAAAATTTCGGTAATGACTTCTTCCGTCGGCCGGCCTTTCTTCAACCGTTTGAAACTGAGGTACTCTCCCCTGGCCGTCTTGATAACCTCGAGCTTTTCCACGGGGACACCCTGGGACCGGGCGAAACCCAGGGCCGCCTGGGTGTAACTCCCGTCAGGCTGAACGGCCACCTGCCGGGGCGGACCGGTCACCACTTCTTCTTCATCGGGTTGCCCGGCTTCCAGGTCGGCCACCACCACCAGTCGACGGCAGGTGCCCAGGGTCCTCAGGCTATTCACCCCGATCCGGGCCGCCTGCAATTCCTGCCGGAAGCTGTCCTGCAGCTGGGCCAGAGCACTGCGGACATGGCTGGAAGGAAGTTCCTCGGTCATAATTTCCAGCAGGAATTCCATCAGCCTTCTCCTTCCCTTTCCACGAATTTCCTGGCGATCTGGTTGACCAGGGCCCGCACCTGACCGATGAGCTTCACCCGCTCGGTCACGCTGATGGCCCCGCGCGAGTCCAGGAGGTTAAAGTAATGGGAGCATTTCAGGCACTGGTCGTAGGCTGGAAGCAGCAGTTCCAGCCCGATGAGGCGCTGGGCTTCTTTTTCGGCAGCGGCAAAACCCCGGTGCAACATCTGGGTATCAGCCTGTTCAAAATTATATACGGAGAATTCCTTCTCTTCCTGGTAGCGCAGGTCGTGGTAGCTGACCCCTGACGACCATTGCAGGTCGTAGATGTTATCTTTCTGCTCCAGGAACATTTCCAGCCTTTCCAGGCCGTAGGTAATTTCCACCGAGACCGGAAAGAGCTCCAGGCCGCCGGCCTGCTGGAAATAAGTGAACTGGGTGATTTCCAGGCCATCCAGCATCACCTGCCAGCCCACCCCCCAGGCCCCGATGGTCGGGGATTCCCAGTCGTCCTCGTCAAACCTCAGGTCGTGTTCCTTAAGGTTTATCCCGAGGGAGGTCAGGCTGTCCAGGTAGACCCTCTGGATGTTATCCGGCGAGGGCTTGACAATCACCTGGAACTGGAAGTGTTTCTGCACCCGGTGGGGATTTTCGCCGTAACGGCCATCGGTCGGGCGCCGGGAGGGCTGGACATAGGCCACCTTCCAGGGACGCTTTCCCAGGACGCGGAAAAAAGTGTCCGGGGTCATGGTCCCGGCCCCGACTTCCAGGTCGTAGGTGGGGGCCAGGTAACAGCCCTGCCTGGACCAGAAATCATAGAGTTTCAAGAAAAGTTCCTGCATGCTCATCTTCGGTCTCTTCCTTCACCAAAAAGCTGCCCGTCTTATCTATGGTTCGGAGACAGAGTTTTCAGCCGTATTACTTTTTCTCCCACCTCAGGACCGGATTGCGAGCCGCCTGAACTTCGTCCAGGCGCCGGACATAAGTTATATGAGGCGCGGTTCGCAGCAGCTCGGGATTTTCCCTGGCCTCGCGGTCGATGGCCTTCATGGCCTCGATGAACAGGTCCAGGTCCCGGCGGCTTTCGGTTTCCGTCGGCTCAATCATCAGTGCCCCGTGCACTATCAGCGGGAAGGACATGGTCGGCGGGTGCAACCCGTAATCCAGCAGCCTCTTGGAAATATCCAGGTTGGAGACTCCAAAATCCTTCTGGAATTTATCCGAGAAAACGCACTCGTGGAGCGTGGGCGAATCGTACTTGAGGTGGTAGATGCCATCCAGGCTCTTGCGGATGTAATTGGAGTTGAGGACCGCTATCTCGGTCATCTCCCGCAGGCCGGCCGGACCGAGGGCCAGGATGTAGGCTAGGGCTTTCAGCATCACCAGGAACTGCCCGTAGAAGCTTTTCACCCGGCCAATTGATTTCGGCCGGTTGTAGTTCAGGTGATACTGGCCGTCCTTTTCCTCGATGATGGGCACCGGCAGGTATGGCTCCAGTATCTTCTTCACGGCCACCGGGCCCGAACCCGGTCCGCCGCCGCCGTGGGGAGTGGAGAAAGTCTTGTGCAGGTTAAGATGAAGGACATCCACCTTCATGTCGCCCGGCCTGGTGATGCCGGCCAGGGCATTGAGGTTGGCCCCGTCCATGTAGACAAACCCGCCTTTGGCATGGACGATGTCGGCAATCTGGCAGATATCGGACTCAAAAACACCCAGGGTATTGGGGTTGGTGACCATCAGGGCAGCCACTTCCTCGGTCATCTCCCGGGCCAGGTCTTCCAGGGAAATGGTGCCCTTGTCGTTGGACTTGATCTCCTTGACCACGTAGCCGCAGATATGGGCCGAAGAGGGATTGGTGCCATGGGCAGAATCCGGAATGAGCACATACTTTCTGGGATTTCCCTGGGCCTCGTGGTAGGCCCGGATCAGCATCATCCCGGTCAACTCGCCGTGGGCCCCGGCTGCCGGTTGCAGTGAAACCGCGTCCATCCCGGTAATTTCGCACAGCAGTTTTTCCAGGGTCTTCATCAGCTCCAGGTTGCCCTGGGCCAGCTTTTCAGGAGCCAGCGGATGGACCCCGGCCAGGCTGGCCATACCGGCCACCTTCTCGTTGAGCTTGGGGTTATATTTCATGGTACAGGAGCCGAGAGGATAAAAGCCGAAATCGACGCAGTAATTCATCTGGCTCAGCCTGGTGAAATGCCTGGTGACCTCTGTTTCCGAGACTTCAGGAAAGCCCTCGAGGTCCTCCCGGACGGTCAGCCCTTCCAGGACATCCAGTTTTTCCGGAACATCCAGGGCTGGCAGCCGGACTCCGCTCTTTCCGGGTGAGCTAATCTCAAAAATCAGCGGTTCGCGGATGACATTGATCATTTCAGCACCTCCCTCAGAACCTCGGCATAGCGGTCAATCTTTTCCCGGCTGTGCTTTTCGGTGATGGTGACCAGGGCACATTTTTCCAGGCCCTGGTAGTCATCACCCAGGGCCAGTCCGCCCAGGATACCCTTCTCTTCCAGCTTCTGTTTTATGCGATTCCAGTCCGTGGGAAATTCCAGCACGAACTCGTTGAAGACCGGGCCACCGAACTTGCGGCTGACGCCGGGAATGGAGGTCAGCTTCTCCAGGGCATAGGCGGCTTTCTGCAGGTTGAGCCAGGCCAGCTTCTTCAGTCCCTGCCGGCCGAGGGTCTCCAGGTAAATGGTGGCCCTCAAAGCACAGTGGGCCTGGTTGGTGCAGATGTTGGAAGTGGCCTTCTCCCGCCTGATGTGCTGCTCGCGGGTGGAAAGCGTCAGGACGAATCCCCGGCGCCCCTCGGCGTCAACCGTCTGGCCGGCGATTCTTCCCGGAAGCTGCCTGACAAACTCTTTTTTACAGGCCATGAAGCCGAGGTAGGGCCCGCCGTAGCTCAGGGGCAGGCCAAAGGACTGGGCCTCCCCGGTGACGATGTCCGCGCCCAGCTTTCCAGGAGCTTCCAAGAGCCCAAGGGATAGCGGTTCAGAAATGACCACGGCCAGCAGGGCATCATGGCGGTGAGTCAGCTCGCCCAGCGATTTCAGGTCTTCCACCACGCCAAAGTAGTTGGGAGACTGGCAGAGCAACACCGAGGTGTGTGAATTCATGGCCGATTCCAGGCCTTTCTGGTCAACCCGGCCCAGCCGGTCGTAGGGAATTTCCACCACTTCCAGTCCTAAATTGCGGGTATAGGTGTATATTACCTGCCGGTACTCGGGATGAACGTTGGAGGCCACCAGCAGCCTTTTCTTGTTCTTGACCCGATTGGCCATCAGCACCGCTTCGGCTGCCCCGGTGGCTCCATCGTAGAGAGAAGCGTTGGCGATGTCCAGGCCGGTCAGCTGGCAGATGAGGGTCTGAAACTCAAAGATGACCTGGAGAGTGCCCTGGCTGACTTCCGGCTGGTAAGGGGTATAAGGAGAAACAAACTCTCCGCGTGAGCTCAGGTAATCGACCACGGCCGGAATGAAATGGTCATAGGCTCCCCCGCCCAGGAAGGAAAGATAGCGGTCGAAAGAGTTCTTCTTTCCCCGTTCTTCGAAGTATTCGAGAATCTCCGGTTCTGACAGCGGACCCGGCAGGTTGAGCAGACCTTTCAGCCTGATACTTTCTGGAATGCAGCAGAAAAGGTCTTCTACCGACTCCACCCCGATCCGGGCCAGCATTTCTTTTTTGTCCTGGTCACTGATAGGAATGTAGCTCATTTTTTCTCCCTGTCTCCCCCGCGGGCAACCGGCCCGGCGGGCAAGATTTAATGATTAATGTTCCAGGCCTTCCAGGTACTTTTCGTAATCGGCCGCTTTCATCAGGTTGTTCAGCTCGGACTTGTCCTTTATTTTAAGCCTGACAATCCAGCCCTGGCCATGGGGATCCTTGTTGATCAGGTCCGGGGTCTGGGCCAGCTCGGAGTTGGCAGCCAGCACTTCCCCTGAAATCGGAGAGTAGACGTCGGAAACCGATTTGACCGACTCCACGCTGCCGATGGCCTGGTGGGCTTCCAGGACCTTACCCGGCTGGGGCAGGTCAACGTAGATGATGTCGCCAAGCTGCTTCTGGGCAAAATCGGTAATGCCGACCACGGCTTCCTCGCCTTCCAGCTTCAGCCACTCGTGGTCTTTGGTGTAGTAAAGATTGTCAGGATACATGAGTTCCTCCTTTGTCCTGAAAATTACCAATAATTAAGACTATTTCTTTTCCCTTTTGTAAAATGGAGTCGGGATGACCCGGGCTTTAAGCTTTCTGTCCCTGACCCCGATTTCAAACTCGGTTCCGATTTCCGTGTATTCTATCGGCAGGTAGACCAGCCCGATGGCCTTCTTCACGTACGGGGCAAAGGTCCCCGAACAGACTTCTGACACCTGCCGTCCGCCGGCAAAGACCGGGTAATGGGGCCGGGCGATGCCCTTGTCCACCACCTCAAAACCCACCAGCTTTCTCTTGAGGCCTTCCTGGAGTTGTTTTTCCAAGACGGACTTGCCCAGGAAATCGCCTTTCTGGAACTTAACGATCCATTTCAGGTCGGCTTCAAGCACCGTGGTCTTATCGCTGATGTCGTTCCCGTAGAGCATCAGCTTGGCTTCCAGGCGCAGGGTATCGCGGGCTCCCAGACCAACCGGCAGCAGGCCCTTCGGTGTTCCCTGGGCTATGATGGCCTTCCAGATGACTTCCGGGTTTTGGGCCAGGGTGTAGATTTCAAAACCGTCTTCACCGGTATAACCGGTCCTGGAGACCAGGCAATCAATCCCGGCCACTTTTCCAAAGGCAAAGGTAAAAGACTTCATCTGGCCGAGGTCCAGGTCGGTGAGCGGCTGAAGAATTTCTTGGGCCAGAGGACCCTGCAGGGCCAGCTGGGAGTGTTCGTCGCTCCGGTTGACGACGAAGACCCTGAAAGGAGCGGCCTTCTCTTTCACCCAGGCAAAGTCCTTGTCGGTATTGGCGGCGTTGACCACCAGAAGGTATTTATCGGGAACGGACAGGCAGTAGACCAGCATATCATCGACAAAGGTTCCCTCGGGCGTGGTCAGGGCCGTGTACTGGACCTGGCCCGGGGCCAGTTTACCGGCATCGTTGGGCGTCAGGTACTGCACGCAGGCCAGGGCCTCCGGTCCCTCGACGATGATTTCCCCCATGTGGCTGACATCGAACAGGCCGGCCCTGGTCCTGACGGCCAGGTGCTCGTCGATGATTCCCTTATATTCCACCGGCATCTCAAAACCGGCGAATTCCACCATCCTGGCCCCGGCTTCTTTATGAACCGCATTCAATCTTGTTTTTTTCATAATGATTCCTTTCAGTTTGTTAATAAAACTAAGCTAAATTAGTATCACAAATCGCGGCCATCTTTCAAGTATTCGGGCAACTTGTTAGCCGGTCCAATTTTGTTATAATTAGAAGCACGATGTTCAGAACAAAGAAGGAACTGAAAGAAGAAATAACGGCCCGGCTGAGCGCGGAATTTCCGCTGACCGCCGCCGAGCTGGAGCTTACCTCGACGCCCGACCAGAAGCTGGGCGACCTGGCCCTGTCCATCGCCTTCCCCCTGGCCAAGAAGCTTAAAACCAGCCCCAGGACGATTGCCGCCCGGGCCGCAGAGCTACTGTCCGGAATCGAGGGCTTGAGCCGGGTGGAGGTGGCCGGGGCCGGCTACATCAACCTCTACCTCGACCGCGAAAAGTTTTTCCGGAAAAAACTGGCCAGCCAGAAGAGAACCGGGCTGGAGCCGGAAGAGAAAAAAATAATAGTCGAGCATACCAACATCAATCCCAACAAGGCGGCCCACGTCGGGCACCTGCGCAATGCCTGCCTGGGCGATACCCTGGTGCGCTGTCTCCGGTACCGGGGTGAAAAAGTTGAAGTCCAGAATTACATCGATGACACCGGGGTCCAGGTGGTGGACGTGGTTTTCGGGTTGATGGAGCTGGAGAAAAAGTCCCTGGCCGACCTGGACAGGATCGACGGCAAGTTTGATTATTACTGCTGGGACCTTTATACCAGGGTGTCCCGCTACCTGGCCGAGAACCAGGAAGCCCAGGCCAGGAAAGCCGCCATCCTAAAAAAGATCGAACACGGAGAGTCGCCGGAAGCCGACTATGCTCACCTGGTGTCCCGACGCATCCTCCGGGCCCACCTGGCCACCATGAAACGGCTGGATATCGGCTACGATGTTCTGCCCTGCGAGAGCAGCATCCTGCGACTCAAGTTCTGGGAAAAGGCCTTTGCCCGCCTCCGGGAAAGCGGAGCCATCTACCTGTCATCGGAAGGCGAAAACGCCGGCTGCTGGGTGATGAAGCTGGAGGATGAACCCGAGCGGGAAAAGATAATCGTCCGCTCCGACGGCACCGTGACCTACGTGGGCAAGGACATCGCCTACCAGATGTGGAAGTTTGGCCTCCTGGGCCAGGATTTTTATTACGAACCCTTCCTCCAGGACGACGGCCGCCCGGTCTGGATTTCCTCGGCCACGCCAACTGCCTACGATGTTCATTTCGGAGCCGGGAGCAAGGTTTACAACGTTATAGATGTCCGCCAGTCCTACCTGCAGAAGGTGGTGGTCCAGGGACTGAAATCCTTGGGATACCTGGAACAGGCGGAAAAATCCATCCACTTTTCCTACGAGATGGTGGCCCTATCTCCCGGGAGCCTGGCCGAGATTAAAGTTGACCTTTCGGAAGAAGACCGGGATAGAGCCTTCCTGGAAGTTTCCGGACGCAAGGGCGTGGGCATCAAGGCCGACGACCTGCTGGACCGCCTGGAAGAAAAGGCCCTGGCCGAGGTCAACAAGAGAAACCCCGACCTGCCGGAGGCCACCCGCCGGGAAATCGCCCGCCAGATTGCCTCCTCGGCTGTGCGCTATTTCATGTTGAAGTATGCCCGGAACTCGCTCATAGTTTTTGACTTCGACGAAGCCCTCAATTTTGAGGGCGAAACCGGACCTTACCTGCAGTACACGGCCGTCCGCCTGCGCAGCATCTTCCGCAAGTTCCAGGAGCGCTTTGGAATTTCCGGCCAGGAATTCCTTGGCCGGGTAGACCCGGAATCCATCCGCCTGTCTGGACTGCCGGAGGAAGAGGCCCGGGATTTCTGGGACCTGGTGGTCTATGCCTGCGGCCTGGATGAAGAAGTGCTGCGGGCCATCGCCACCTTGGAATTTGCCGGGCTGGCCAAGTTCACCTTTAACCTCTGCCAGAAGTTCAACAGCTATTACCACCATTACCCGGTGCTGGCCGAAAAGGATCAGAATCTACAAACCCTGAGACTTCTGACCATACATTTTATCCACGAGATACTCTGTCAGGCCCTGGACCTGATGGGTATCCGGGTTCCAGATAAAATGTAACTAATTCCGTTTCTCGAGCTTTCAAATTCAGAAAGGAGGTTGGCCGATGATTGAGACCGAACAGCTAACCAAAAAGTACGGCGACCTGGTGGCCATCCAGAACCTGAGCTTCAAGGTGGAGGAAGGCCGGATCTGGGGCCTGCTCGGACCCAACGCCGCCGGCAAGACCACCACCATGCGGATTCTGACCGGCTACCTCCCGGCCACATCCGGACGGGCCTCGGTGGCCGGGTTTGATGTTTTTGAGCAGGCCGAGGCCGTCAAGCAATCCATTGGCTATCTTCCGGAAACCGTGCCCCTCTATCCCGAAATGACCGTGGAATCCTACCTGGGATTCGTGGCCGAGATCAAGAAAGTCCCGGCCGCCCGGAAGAAGGCCGCGGTGGACAGGGCGGTACAGATTGCCGGGCTGCAATCCGTGAGAAAAAGGTTGATCAGGAACATCTCCCGCGGTTACAAGCAACGGACCGGCATCGCCCAGGCCCTGATTCACAACCCCCGGGTGGTCATCCTGGACGAGCCGACCATCGGGCTGGACCCGGCCCAGATCAAGGAAATCCGCGACCTGATCAAGTCGCTCAAGGGCGAACACACGGTCATGCTCTCCACCCACATCCTGGCCGAGGTCAAGGAGGTCTGCGACGGGGTGGTGATCATCAACGAGGGAAAGCTCATGGCCTCGGGTTCGCTGGAGGAACTGGCCAGGAGCTTCAGCCAGAACGACGGCGTCTACCTGAAGCTGGACCGGGCCGACGGCGAGGTCCTGAACCTCTTCCGGCAACTTCCCGGTCTCAAGGAGGCGGCCCTGGATGGCAGCGAAATCAGGCTGGAATGGCCCTGGGGCCAGGACTTGAGGACCCAGGTCCTGAAACTCTGCCTTGACAGGAAACTGGAAATAAAAGAAATGCGCTCCCTGGCCATGAACATCGAGGAGCTTTATCTGAGAATCGTCTCGGGAGGTATGGAACAATGAGCGCCGTCTGGTCAATAAGCAAGAAAGAACTGGTTTCCTATTTCACCTCGCCCATCGCCTACATCGTCATTGCCATCTTCATCCTGCTCTCGGGCTTTTTCTTCTACAGCCTGGTCTGGTGGTTCAACACCCAGGCCATGCAGATGGCCCAGAACCCGTATTACTTCCAGCAGGTCAACATCAACCAGATGGTTTTCGCCCCGCTCTTTCACAACCTGAGCATCATCCTGCTTCTGATGCTGCCGGTGGTCTCGATGAGGCTGTTCTCCGAAGAAAAGAAGATGGGCACGGAGGAGCTGCTTTTCACCTCCCCGGTTTCGGTCATCCAGATTATCCTGGGCAAGTACCTGGCAGCTCTGGTCGTCCTGCTGGCCATGCTGGTTCTGAGCGCCATTCCCACGATTTTCACCTTCATCCACGGTAACCCCGAGCCGGTGCCCTACCTGCTCGGCTACCTTGGCCTGTTCCTGCTGGGGGCGGCCTTCCTGGCGCTTGGCCTTTTCTGGTCAGCCCTGACCGAAAACCAGATTGTCTCGGCCGTGCTGACCTTCGGCACCCTGCTCCTGTTCTGGGTCCTGAGCTGGGCGGCCTACTCGGCCCGCGGGCTCTGGCAGGATGTTCTCAACTACCTGTCGTTCTTCGAGCACTTTGACGGAATGACCAAGGGAATCCTGGATACCAGCGACCTCGTCTATTACCTGAGCTTCGCCTTTTTTGGTCTTTTCCTGACCCATTCCGTGATTCAATTCCGTCGCTGGAGGTGAGACCATGAACTGGCTGAAAAACTACTTAAATTACATAAGCCTTGGATTGCTGGCCCTGGCCATTGTCATCCTGGCTGTCTGGCCCCAGTACCGGACGGTGGCCTGGATTGTCGGGGCGACCGGAATTGTGGACATTGTCATTTATATGATCATCAACCTGTCCGAACTGAAAGAAGGACTCAAGCGCCGTTCTTTTATTTACTCAAGCAACACGCTCCTGATAATAGTGCTGGTACTGGCCATCCTGGTGGTGCTGAATTTCTTCCTGGCCAGGCACCATTACCGGGTGGACTTCACCGCCTCCAAGATCCACAGCCTGTCGGAACAATCGGTCAGCGTGGTCAAGAACCTGAAGCAGGAGGTGGTCATCAAGGCCTTTTTCCGCGATAGCAACGTCAGCCGGCAGACCATGGAGAGCCTGCTTCGAAACTATGCCTACCATTCTTCCCGGGTAAAGTACGAGTTCATCGACCCGGACAAGAACCCGGGCCTGGTCAAGAAGTACGACGTCACCCAGGACGGGACGACTGTTTTTGAGTGCGGCGACAAGGAGAACCGGATCACCACCACTTCGGAAGAGGATGTCACCAACGCCCTGATCAAGGTTACCCGGGCCTCAAAGAAGGTCATCTATTTTCTCGAGGGCCACGGGGAAAACTCCATCGACGATACCGGCGATGTCGGCTTCAGCACGGCCAAGACCGAGCTGGAAAAAATCGGCTACGAAGTCAAGAAGCTGAGCCTGGCCCTGTCGGATAACTTCCCCAAGGACTGTGCCCTGCTCATCGTGCCCGGCCCGCGCAAGGGCCTTCTGCCCAACGAGCTGGAGACCCTGAAGAATTTCCTGAAGAGCGGCGGGCGGGTTTTGTTCATGGTTGACCCCGAAACCTCCTCCGGGCTGGAGACTTTCCTGGCCGATTACGGAATCAAGCTGGAGAACGACCTGGTGGTGGACACCGTTTCCAGGTTGCTGGGTGGTGATTACTTCATGCCGGTGGTCACCGAGTACGAAAGCCATGACATCACCAAGAATTTCCGCTACGCCACCTTCTTCCCGCTGGCCCGCTCGGTGGAAATTTCGGAAACCAAGCCCGAGGGAATGACCCTGAGCAACCTGGCCCGGACCAGCGCCAACTCCTGGGCCGAAAAGCAGCTGGATAAAACCGAGGTCTCCTTCGACCAGGGGAAAGACCGGCAGGGTCCGATTACCCTGGCCGTGGTCGGAAGCCAGAAGGTGGAAGTCAAGGAGGAAGAAAAAGAGAAAAAAGCTGATGAGAATAAGGAAAAAGCAGAACCGGGCGAAGAAAAGGCTGAAACCAAAAAGGATGAAGCTCCCGCCACCTCCCGGGAGGCCAGGCTGGCCGTTTTCGGGGACTCGGACTTCATCGCCAACAAGTACTACAACCTGTCCGGCAACGGTAATTTCTTCCTGAACACGGTCAACTGGCTGACCGAGGAAGCCGACCTGATATCCATCCAGCCTAGGACCAGGGCTCCCCGTTCAATCAGCCTGACGCCCAGCCAGGGCCGGTTCCTGATGTTCCTGTCAATCATCCTGCTCCCGGTCGCCGTGCTGGCCGCTGGTTTGACCATCTGGGCGAGAAGGAGGTCGTTATGAAATTCAGGACGACTCTAATTCTTCTGGCAGTTTTTATCCTGCTCCTGGCGGTGGTCATCCTGGTCGAGCACCGCTCGGAAAAGGTCCAGGAGAAAAAAGAGGCGGCCGAAAAGCTGACCGATTTCAAGGTCTCAGAGGTGGAAAAGCTCAGCCTGAAGAAAGAGGACGGCTCGGTCATCACCCTGAAAAAAGACGACCAGGGACACTGGCAGATAGTTGAACCGCTGGAAGCCGAGGCCGACGAATACGAAGCCAACAGCCTGGCCGAAAACTTCGCCAGCCTCCGCCTGGACAAGGTGGTGGAAGAGCAGGCCAAGGACCCCGGCCTCTACGAAATCCCGAAAAAGGAGGTCAGCCTGTGGCTCAAGGGCCAGGCCCAGCCGGTGGTCATTCAAATCGGCATGGAAAATCCACTGGACAACACTCTCTACGGCCGCCGGGCTGACCGCCAGCAGGTGGTGCTGCTGCCCTCGCACCTGAAATACAGCCTGGACAAGAAGGTTTTTGACCTGAGAAAAAAGGATATCCTGAAGTTCGAAACGGCCAGGGTGCAATCGGTGGAGTTGAAATCAAAGGATGTAAACTGGAAAGTCCGGAAAGAGGGAGAGGCCTGGCAGTTTGTTCAACCGCTGACCGCCCTGGCCTCTAAGTACCAGGTCGATAACCTGCTGGACAGCCTGTCCGGGCTGCGGGCCCGGGAATTCCTGGCCGAAGAAAAGGATCCGGACAAACTAAAGCAATACGGTCTTGACCGGCCGGAGTTCACCGTGGTCCTGGGCCTTCAGGACAGCCAGGAACTGGTCTTCTTGATCAACCGGAAAGATAGCAAAGTCGTGGCCACCAGTTCCCTGGCCCGGAAAATCATAGAGGTGGACAGCCAGATCGCCACCGACCTGGGCAAGAAAATAGACGAGCTGCGTGAGAAAAAGGTGGCCAGCTTTAATTCCTGGGAAGCGGTAGGAATCAGCCTGAAGAAAGAAGGCTGGCAACTGGCCGCGGTCAGAGAAAAAATCAAGGAAAAGGGACAGGAACAGGAAAAGTGGTACCTGGCCAGAGCCGAAGGCAAAAAAGAGCCAGCCGAGGAATCAAAAATCGAATCGCTGCTGCGGAAGCTGGAGTACCTAGAGGCTGCTG